>DASPJH010000033.1:0-5210 GCA_035628715.1 Bacteroidia bacterium | reverse complement strand
AACCGGAACGAGCGGGTGAGGCCTTTATCAAAAAACCAGTTGCGCAGGGCATTGAACCCACCATAGAGCCATGAAAACGGCGCCAGCAGGTAGCGGAATTTATTTAACGGTTGCAAGCTGCAAAGGTAATTATGCTGTATTGTTTAACCACCGCAGCACGCAAATAGTGTTACGGTGTTACAGTAGTGTAATGTAAAAATTATGCAGAAAGCCCGGATCATTAAGATATACAGCCTGGCAGACTATACAATTTTGACAATTCCGTTTTTAATAGCAAATATTACAAGGCCTATACGGGTACGTACATTTATCTTCTGAAAAAGGCTGTCCCTGTAACCGTCTACTGTGCGTACGCTCACGTTCATTTTTTCTGCAATCTCCTTATAGGAGTAATCGTTGCAAACCAGTTCCAGAAAATTGATCTCGCGTTGGGTAAGCTTTTCCATCGTGGCCATTTCCTTATCCCATTTATTATGGTAGTTAATGGTGTTGGCCATTGTTTTAGAAACGTACTCAGAATACGAGTAGCCCTTGTAGTACACATCGTCCAGGGCCATATACAGCTCATCGGGGTCGGCATCTTTTAATATGTATCCCCTGGCGCCCAGCTTAATCATTTTTATAATTGCCTGCTCATCGTCCTTTACGGTTACGGCAATAATCTTCAGCTCCGGGTGATTTTTTTTAAGCTGTGCTGCAACTGCAAACCCATCCTGCCCCGGCATATTAATATCCAGCAGCACAATATCAGGCTTGCGGTTTTTTTCAAGATATTCAAAAAGCTGTGCGCCGCTGTCGGCCTCAAATAGCACGTCAAACTTATCTTCCGTATCAATCAGGTTAGCCAGCGCCTTCCTGAATAGTTTGTGGTCATCCACCAAAGCTATACTTATAGGCATAGTTTATAAATTAGGTAATGTGAGCGGGCCTTGCACTGGGCTTAATTACAATAGTTGCTTTTGTTCCCCTTCCCTCTTCACTTTCCAAATTTAATACTCCGCCGATAATTTTAACCCTGTTCTCCATATTTATTAAGCCCCTTCCGCTCATTTCCGGCGAACGTCCCGCCAGCCTGCTGCGGTTAAAGCCCCGGCCGTCGTCTTTTACGGTCATAACCAGCTTATCGGCGCTGTAATCCAGTTCCACACCCAGCTTATTGGCCTCCGAATGTTTTAACGCATTAGTAATCAATTCCTGGCAAACCCTGAAAAGCACAATTTCCACTTTGCCGTCAAATTTAAAGGGTTCTCCGTAAACATTCAGGGCGGTTTTGATAAACCCGGTTTTGTCTATCCGGTTTAATTCGATTTCCAACGATTTTTCGAGGCCAAAATCCGAAACAAAGTCCTGCGACAGTGTTTTCGACAGGTTGCGCATATCGTTCAAAACTCCTGAAACCTGGGTCTTTATTTCTTCAATAAGACCGGTTTCCCCATTTCCGTTCGGAACCATCTTACCCAGCTTGATCAGGTTGATTTTAATAACCGATAGCATTTGCCCAAGGTTATCATGTATTTCCTGGCCCACGGCATTCAGCACCTGCTCCTGCACCTCCACCTGGGCCTGCAGCATTTCTTTGGTGTATTCTTCCTGCATTTTTTGCAACTGATTTTTATGTTTATATACTCTGTTCTGATAGAAAAAAAGGAACAAAATGATAGCTCCCGCAAGCACGAGAAACAATAGTGTTACAATTATAATGAATTGAAAATTCATTTTGGCTTTTTGGACGACAACAATAGCGCGGTAGTAGTAAGCAAGTTAAGCAATATAAGTAAAATTGAATTTATATCCCATAAAGGAAAATTGGCTTTTTTATGCATTAACATATACTCATTAAAAAAACTAAATAAAATAATAGTTCCTGAATAATAAAACAGCAAACCTGAACTGAACCAAAACATGGGAACGGCCGACAAATTGGTATACTCCAGCTTTCTGGCAAGTTGGTAAAAATACAGGGCCACAGTTATAATAACTAATATTCCTCCGGTTGTAGTTAAATAAAAATTCAGCTTCCATAAACCATTAATATACAACAAATCGATAAAATAAATAATGGTAGTTAAGATTCCAAAGGCGATAGCAATACGTTTATCCAATATCCTGTCGTATTCTCTGAAATAAACATAAAAGTAAAACAAATAGGTAACTATTCTTGCAATGTTGTAGATATTTAAATTATTAACCCCATTCATAGCAAGTGCCACGCAATAGCTTTCTTTAAGCAAAATAAAAAAAAGATAAAAAATGAGCAGCCTTAATGTAAAGTTAAGGCTACTCCATTTAAAAATACCAGCAAGAAATGGTATTAATACTGATAATCCTGCGATGTATGAAAACTTCACCCTTGGTTAACTGTTGGGGTTTCGGCTGAGGCTGTACCAAATAACGGGCTTGCGGTGTCGCATTGTGTTGGGCAGGGGGAGCTATCATCCAAAATTTTAGCTTCTGCAGTGATAATGTCTGTTTCATTAGCTCTTGCCCCTACAACCACCAGGTCAAGCTCATAAATTCCTGATTCAGATTCTTTGGCAGCAAAATAAAAGCGCGCTCCAACACAATCGTCAGACTGATTTAATAATTGCAATAATTTGTTTTTACCGAAAAAAACCGCTTTCCGGGTGCGTCCACTGTTTAAAAAGTTGTCTCTGTAAGCTTTAGTCATTTGTGCTCCTTCGGCTAATGTGATAAATGTGCCCTCATTTCCTGTAAACATAGTTATATAGATTAAATTTGTTGTGCGTGCAAAATAATTATTAAAACTATTAATAGCAATGCACCCTGCACTAACTCAGCTTATTAAACGTAATCAACTGACAGTATTGTATTTACATACATAAATCCGATAAAATCGGGCGCGTTTTAACACAGGATGCACCGTTAAAACACGGTGTATAAAATATTGTACAACAGTAGAATTTTTACCTGCTACCCAGTATGTTTGGATTTATACTATCCTCAAAAAATATACAATATTAAAACTCTTTGTATATTGTTGCCGCAAACCCTAACATTTATATAACATGCGAAAAATTGTTTTACTTTTTACAATCCTTTGCGCTTCACCGGGCTTATTTGCACAAAAAAGCAAACTGGATGAGGCCTGGAAAAAATTTCAGAATAATGAACGGAGTGCCGCCCGGGAGCTATTTACCGAAGCCGCTTCGAATACCGAATCGGCTGAAGAAGCCCACCTGGCGTTAAGCATACTGTATGCGGAAGAAGGCTATTCTATAGAAGCCATGAAAAGCTTCCAGGAGTTTATGAAAATTTCTGCCAACCCTTATCCCTACATGGATGTACTTTGGTCGTCAAGCAGCATCACAGGGGGCAATGGAAAGAAAAGCAAAGAGCGCCTGAATTTTTTGAAAAGCCTGCAAAAAGATAAAAATCTGCCAGGATACCTGGCTGCAAAGCTTCACGCCAACCTGGGCTATCATTTCCAGGCATTGGGAGAATTTGAAGACGCCAAAGAACAATTCGACCAGATAGGTTCTATAACCACATGGTCAAGTGTCGGCTCGTTTGAAAACATATCTGCCAGTGGTTTTGATAAAGAATGGGCCGCTCTTAAAAATCCTTCTGAAAGTTATGCTTTCAAGGATAAAAATAACGCCACAGTAAGATGGTTTCCCATTACTGAGGTAAGGAATGACCGCTGGATTGACCATGAATATTATTTTTATTCAGGTAACTCTATAATATTTTCACAAACCTTTGTCAGCTCTCCAACCACACAAAAAGTTCAGCTTAGGGTAGGGGTTTCCGGCTCGGTGAAAGTTTGGCTGAACGATAACCTGGTGATGAGCGAAATTGAAGAACGTAACAATGGGTTTGACAGCTATATAATTGAAACTACCTTAAAAGAGGGCACTAACCGCGTGCTGATACAAATAGGTGAAAGTGAAGCGGATAACTCTAACTTTTTGCTGAGGATAACCGATGAAAACGGAACCAATATACAGGGCTTAACCTTTGACAACACCTCGCAGGCTTATGACAAAGGCCCGGTGGAAGCTAAAGTGCTTACCCACCCGGCTGTTGATTATTTTGAAAAGCAGGTGAACAGCAACGCCAGCTTTTTAAACCTGATACTGCTGTCAAAAGCCTACTCAAATATTGATATGCGCCTGCAGGCACGCAAAACGCTTGTTAAAGCGGAAACGCTTGCCCCTAACTGTACATACGTGCAGTTAAAACTGATAAACGTATACAGCAGCGAAGGAAACCGCACTGCCATAGCCAAAGTGATTGAATGGTTGAAAGATCATGATAAAAACAACCCTATATCCATCAGTATAATTTATGATGAAGCCGTAGAGAATGAAAACTATGCTAAAGCCGACTCATTACTGGAAGTATTGGAAAAACTGCAGGGCGAGGATGCTGAAGGCATATTGGAAAAGAAAATAAATCTGTACGCCTCACGGGAAAAAAATGAAGAATTGATAAGCACCATTGAAAAAGGGTATGACCTGTATCCTGAAAACTACACCTTCGTTCTTTTAAAAGCCGCAGTTGAAAGGGAACGGAAAAACAAACCGGGCGCTTTGAAGGTGGTAAAAAAATACACCAAGAGCAATTACAGCGTGACTTCACAGAAGGAGCTGGCCTCGTTGTATTTTCAAAACGGAATGGTAAACGAAGGATTGGAACTTTACAAGGAAATGATTGAAAACGAACCTATTGGTGTAGGCTTGTATCAAAACCTTTCTGACTTTTACTTCCAGTTACAGCAATATGACAAGGCTATTGAACTGCTGGACAAAGCCGTTGAAATTGCCCCTTATACTACTTATAACCTGAACCAGCGCGCCAAGTGCTATGCTGAAAAAGGTGATGATGACAATGCCAAAGCTGATTACCAAAGGGCCCTTGAGCTTAGCAGCACCAACTTTAGCGCCCGCCATAAACTGCGCGAAATGGCCGGTATGAAGAAGGATATATTTGAAAACTTTGAAAAGGTGGATGTATACAAGCTGTTTAAAGAAGCCGGCAGTGCCACTGACTATCCCGAGGATAACAGTGTGATACTGCTGAACAGCGTCCAGAAGGTGGTTTACCAGGATGGTGCATCGGAAGAAAAACACACCCTGGTAGCTAAAGTATTTAATGCAGCAGGAATTGATAACTGGAAAGAATATTCTGTGGGCTATTATGGTAACCAACGGGTAAATATTGAGAAAGTTGAGGTGCTGAAAGCCAAC
>DASPJH010000032.1:0-13126 GCA_035628715.1 Bacteroidia bacterium | reverse complement strand
ATCCTGGCTGATGCCACCCTGGAAGGGAAGCAGCTCATAAAACCCTTGTGTAAGCGTGAACGGAAATCCTGAACCGTAGCTCCAGCGGGCGTTTACTTCCCAGTCTTTTTGTTTCCCAAAAGTATATGAACCTACAAAGTTAAGGTTGTGCCGGCGGTCAAAACTTGGGAAATAGGTACGTATTCCATCGTTGCGGTCTACATAGGTAAGCGAGTATACAAACCACAGGTATAGGCTTTTATGTTCGTATTTCAGGCGAAAATCCAAGCCGGTGGCCTTACCCGTTTCCACTATAAAGTCTTTACGCAGGTATTCGGGGCGGTCAAAGTTTCCGGGTTCATCTTCAAACAGCTTGTCCCTGTTAATATTGGTTATCTGGGTAAAGTCTTTGATATATCCTTCCACCAGCAGGTCAAGGCGACTGGTCAGGTCGTATTCCATTCCCACTACCAGGTGCCTTGATTTTTGCAGGTTGGTGGCTACCCGGCGGCCGTTCAGAGAGGTAGGCAGTCCGTCAGGACTTGCCAAAAATCCATAAAACAGGTTCACCACATCACGGTCACTGGTAGCGCCCATCAGGTTTTGTGAATACATACCTGCGGCGGCAGTTAGCCTGAATTTACGGTTTACATTGTATTTAACGCTCAGCCGGGGTTCGGGCGATGCTTCGGCCAATGAGGCATAATACTGCAGGCGGAAACCTGGCTCAAACACCCAGCGTTTGTAAACGTTGCGGTGCCGGATAAAAAAGGCAATTTCGGTATTGTTATCGGCCTGCGCTATCCCGCGGCCTGCCGCATTAAACGTAGAGAAATCGGTGGTGAAACCGTTCAGCTCCACGCCGTATTTAATATCATTGCGGCCCATCAGGTAGGTAAAGTTTAGGCCAACATTAAACCCGTTGATGCTGCTTTTCCGGGGCAGGTTATCTTTTTCTTTCTGCTCCATTTCGTAGTCTGAATATGAAATAAAGCCTTCCACAATAGTTTTGGTGGCATCGGGTATAGCAACAAAGTGGGTTCCGAAACCATTGGAGTTCCATTTATAGCTTGTGCTGTTGGGAAAATTTACCCGGTCGGTAAAGTTGAATCCAAAAAACTCAAACTTGCTGCCGTTGCGGGCATTTACCGAGAACTTGCCATACAAATCACTGAAGCTGTAAGGCAGGCGGTCATTATCAATATAAGGATAGAATATCTTTGAGCTTCGGTCGAGGTATGAGTTTTTATAAGAGAATATGTAGGATGAGCTGCCGCCACCCTCTTTAAACTTTTTAAGCGGGCCTTCCAGCAGTACTTTTGATGTGAAGGGGTTGGCCGAAACTTTACCGCTGAAACGGGTTTTATTACCCTCGCGGGTATTGACATCCACCACTGCCGAAATACGGCCACCGTATTGGGCGCCAAACCCCGCTGAATACACATCGGCGTTGCGGATAATATCCGAGTCAAACACGGAAAACAAACCTATAGAGTGGAACGGGTTATAAATCGTCATACCATCCAGCAGTATCTTGTTCATCACCGGCGCACCACCGCGGATGTATAGTTGTCCGCCCTGGTCGCCCGTGTTTACCACACCGGGAAGTATCTGCAGGCTCTGCACAAGGTCGGGCTCACCACCCACGGTTACCAGTTGTTGCAGGTTTTTTTGCGAAAGCTTGGTAGTGCCTACGTTTACCTTGTCGGTTTTTTCCTGCCTTTCAGCAGTAACCACTACTTCCTCAATATTCAATGCAGTTTCTGTAAGGTAAATGCTTTTGCTTACCACAGCATTTTCATCCACCTTAATTTTCATTACTGATGAATCGTAACTCAGGTAAGTAGCGTACAGGGTATATTCGCCCGCGGCCACCTTATTTATGGTGTAAAAGCCGTTGATATCAGTGGCAGCACCCTGCATGGTTTCTTTTAAAAAAACACTAACGCCTATAAGAGGTTCGCCGGTGGCTTTATCAAACACTACACCGCGCACCTCGCCACGTTGCGAAAACGCTGCAATAGCCGTAAACAGGAGAATAAAAGAGGCAAAAACTTTTTTCATTTTATGAAACAGGGCGCAAGCTAAACATTTTTTAGCTCACGCTGTAGTTAACGGCAAATCAATCGACGAAGTTCGAACAGGAAAAAAAATATTTGAAAATTGTTGACCAAAACTCCATTTTCCTAATTAGTTATGTCAGTGTTTTTTGAAGGGTTGATCCTTAGCCTGGTTCTTTCCGGCTCTTTTACTTTCTCGTAATTATACGGACAGTGCCGGCAGCCGCTACCGCAGCAATAACCACGCTTCCTATGGAAGGTTTCGGTAAACACCATAAAACCGTTTTCCCAGTAGTAGTCTTCGCCCTCTTTCAGCATAAAACGACGGCAAAGTAAAATAAAACCTGTGTAAACGGTGGGCTTTAAAAAATCAAAAGGCTGCCTCCCGGCTGCCTTTTGATTCTGTCTTTTCAGACATTATTGCTAACTAACTATACATGGAATTGGAGTTAGTTTCTTTTTCCGCGTTACCGCAATAAGGTGATGTTACCGCTCAGGTTATGGAATTTATTATCCATACCCAGTGAGGTGATTACATATACGTATACCCCTTCAGACACCGGTTGATTTTTATAGGTACCGTCCCAGCCGTCCTCAAGGTTGTCGGTAGTGAATATTTTCTCGCCGTAACGGTCGTAAATATTCATTTCAAATCTTTTTATGTATGCGCCTACTACAGCAAATTTGTTGTTCAGACCATCGGCATTGGGTGTAAAGGCATTGGGGACAAATAAGGTTGAGCGCCCTTTTACACAGTCAACATTAGAGTAGCTTACCGTACCGTTGTTGCTCACTGCTTTTATGCGGTAGCATGCCTGCTGAACGTGATTAAACAAATTAAAGGCTTCGGTATAGCTGGTATCAGCGCTGTGGTTAGTACCTGCTTTGGTAAATGTACCGTCGGCATTCTGAAACTCTATTTCATAATGCGCAATTCCTTCTTTCCAAACCTGGTAAGCATTCCATGTAGCGCTGATGTTGTCATTGGCGTCCACACTGGCTTTAATTACAATGGTTTTGGCTTTATTGCCGGGAATACTGGTAGCCCCGCAAATATCCTGGATGCTCACACGATAATAGTAGCTCTGCTCATCTACGTTGGTTTTCAAATCATTCAGTACTTGTATAGTATTAGTCGTGGCAAACTCCGAAAAGTTTACACCATCCACAGATTTTTCTACAATATACTGTGAAACAGGTACTTTAGCAACCGAAAGCTCTTTAAACTCCACCTGTACGTGCTGGTCGTTTTCCACTGTGGCCCTCACTATTTCACCGGGTTGTGCAGTGGCTTTGTATACAGGGGTGGCTACCACATTGTTAGAGCGTGATACAAGCGGTAGTGCGTCCGCCTTTTCAGCAAACACATGGTAGTTATAAGTATACCCGCACCAGGTTTCACGGTCGGTATATGAGGTATCTTTACCGGAAACAGTGGCAATTTTGCTCCAGTTGTTTTTACCGGCTTCCTGGCGGAATATGTGGTAGTTGCCTACTTTTTCCCAGCCTTCGTAGCGGCTCCAGTTCACAACCACCGCATTAGTATCAGCAGCGGCCCGCAGCAATACGGTAGTATGTGCATTAGTTTCGGTTCCTACCGATGTTTTTCCGCAGTAAGACTGGCTGTAAACTTTGTAAGTATATGCCAAAGCATGGGTATTTACCTTAGCATCGGTAAAAACAGTATCGTACCTGCCTGAAATAACCGCATACTGCTGGGTTGCGTTACCTGCAGCACCGCGATATACAAGGTAGTTGCCAAAATCCGCCTGTGTGTTAGGCGCAAATTCCAGCCTAATAGTATTGCTTTCTTCTACAGTTACACGATGAGCTACAGGCGAGGGTGGAGCCAGGGTATCCATTACCACCACCTTTTTATAATCGTTGAGCGTGTCAAAGCAACCGTCGTTATCTTTTACCACCAGCGAAATACTGAATTCTCCCGGGCCGTAGTAAAATGATGGATTTTTTGAAGTTTCTACCCTGCCGTCGCCCAATATCCACTGGTACCCGGCAATACCGGCATCGCTCGTGGTTTTGTCGGTCAGTTTCACCTGTTCGGTTACGCATACAGTGCTGCTGCTGGTTTCAAAGCCAGCTTTCAGCATATTCACCTTAACTGTTCTTTGGGATTCTGAAACGCAGCCGTTAGTGGCTGTTGCTTTCAGGATAACAGGATGCCCGCCGCTATTTTTAAAAGTATGCTTGGCATGAAATCCGGAAACAGGGTTGGCATCTCCAAACGCCCACTCATATTTGGCGGGAATTGAAGCGGTATCTGAAACATTGGTAAAGGAAAACTCATCATAAACGCATTTACCGTCGAAAGTGAAGTCGGCGCTCGGACTGGCCAATGCTACAATAGGATCTTTTACCGGGTATACCACCAGGCAGCCTGATGCATCTTCAAGCACCAGTGCAGGTTTATAAGTGCCGGGTAATGTATAGGTTGTTTTTGTGGTTGCGCCCTTGTTAAGTGCTCCATTGCCCATATCCCACTGCACTTTGCTGGTGTTTTGGGTTTGTGCGCTGAAGTGGCTTTCAAACGGAATACAACCGGTATAGCGGTCTATAGTGTAGGTGCCTGTAGGGCCACCTACATTAATTTTTTCTTTCACAACGATAGAATCCGAGCAGCCGGCTGCATCAGTAACCTTATAAATGATATCAAATTTACCAGGATAAAAATAGGTTTTTGACGGTCCCACCATACTGGAGGTGCCACCATCTCCAAACGACCAGCTTACCGAAGTAATCGTGGTGTTTTTAACTTTTGAATTATCAGCAAATGTTGATATAAGCGGGGGGCACGTAGTGCTTGTTTTGTCAGCAGTAAAGCCGGCCTTTATATCTTTCAGGCCAATAACCACCGATGTTGTTGTAGAGTCTTTACAGCCCAGTTCTTTTTCTACAACTATTAACTTCAGTTTTTCGGCAGCCTCTTTTGAAAAGACTTTCTGGTGTGAAGGACCAAAATGACTCTGCCCGGTTGATGTGATCCATTGGTAATCCAGCGCATTGATATTTTTAGACGCAGAATTGTCGGGCGAAAACTTCAATACGGTATTATCACAATTTAATACCTGGACTGCACTGATACCAGCAGCTGGTTTTGAAAGTTTTACGGTGGCCACCCTGCTTACCCGGCAGCCCAGTGTATCTTCCACTGTCAGCGTAACGTCAATTCCGCGGGTGTTCATTGTAGGGTGCGCTGTTTTGAATGTAAAGGGTACACTGTCAGCAGTAGTGAATATGTTAGTGATTCCATCGCTCCACTGTACGCTCTTTATTCCATGTGCTGTACTGCCTGTTTTTACCAGTTTGGCGTCCAGCGGGAAACAGCCTTTATCAGGCGTAACAGCGGGAATAAAATCAGGACCCAGTACTTTTAGCGGGAGGGTAATTTCTTCGCGGCACCCAATTTCGTTGTATACCTGCATGGTAATATCCAGGGTTTTGGGGAATATAAACTGATGGGTAAGAATTTTACCGCTCACGTTTGCACCGTCGTAAATCCAGCGGGTGGTGACAGCTCCCTGCGTAGTATCAGTAAACATTACGTGCGTGTAAGTGCATACTGAATCCGCTGTCTGTACAAAACCGGGATTTAAAGGCTTGCGTATAGTAAGAGTATATTCAATGGAGTCGCGGCATCCTGTAGTATCGTTGTATACTTTCAGCAGGGCAGTATATTTGCCGGGCGCCAGCCATTGTTTAAACGATGGGCTTGTACTGGCTGTTTGACCGTTAAGGCTCCAGGTAAAGTCAGTGGCCGCAATACTGCTGTTTTCAAATGTCACTGTATCCAGCTTGCAGGGGTCTTCCACAATTTTCATTTTGGCTTGTGGCGCCATCACTGACATATAATCTTTAACAAAGGCGGTATCAGGACAGCCATTTTGTTTAGTTATCAGGTATACACTGAATTTTCCCGGAAAACTGGAGTAGTCCACTACCGGGTCTTTTGCGTCTGAGGTAAGGGTACCGAAATTCCAGAAATACTCGTCTATCTGTTGGCTAACCGTATCGGTGTTGTTGGTAAACTTTACTTCACCCATGTCTGTGCGGCAACCGCTGGTGGCTGAAGCTGAAAACGAAGGTTTTGTTTTTGCACCTACCCGTATAGAATCGTAAACTACCGTATCCATACAGCCATTAGCGTCGGTAATAACCAGGCGGGGATGGTATACACCGGGTTGGGTATACACAATGGCCCCGCTTGAAGTAGTATAGGTTGGACCTCCATATTCCCATTTATAACTGGTGATAGGGAACGCTGATGAGCTTTGATTGATGAAGTTTACGGTAAGCGGTGCACAACCTTTGTTTATTGAGGGAACAAACGATGCGTGTTGTGATTTTACGCGGATAATATTTTTCTTGCTTGCGGTGGCCTGGCACCCATTAGAGTCTGTTATGGTAAGTGAAACAGTATACACACCACCCTGGGTGTAGGTGTGAGAAGGATTAGCCAGTGCCGATGCTGAACCGTCACCGAAATCCCATTTCCAGCTGGTAGCCTTTTTATTTCCGGAAGAAAAGTCAACGGTATGCGGAACGGTACAGCTAACCGTGTTTAAATGCCCGAATAATGAAACTAATGTTGGTAACACAGTAATGCTGTCCTTTTTAACAACACTGTCGTTACAGCCCTGTGGTGAGGTAATCACCATTTTCACGCTGTATGTACCGGGTTTTGAATACGTGTATGCAGCGTTAATGCCTGCGGCAGAATCGCCGTTGCCAAAATACCAAACCACATTGGCGTTACCAGCTAAACCTGTACTGGTATTGGTAAATTCTACTGCGTGTGGTGCGCAGCCCTTTTTAGCATTCAGTTCAAAATCAGCTTTGGTTTTGCCAAGGCTTATCATGCTTTTTTGAGTATGGCTTGAAACACAGTTGTTATTGTCTTTCAGAGTAAGGGTTACATCAAAATTTCCTGCCTGAGCATAGCTCATGGTAGGGTTTTTCCCGGTGGCTGAATCGCCGTTGCCAAAATGCCACTTATAAGAATAGGCCTGAGCAGGGTCGGTTATGCTGGTATCGCTGAATTTAGCTGTATGCGGCAATGTACAACCGCCAGTATTGTCGGCAATAAAGCGCACCTGGGCAGGTTTGCTGGTAGTAATGTATGATGAACGGTTTACAAAGCTTTTGCAGCCGTTGGAGTCGGTAACAATCAGGCTTACTGAAAAACTTCCGTCCGCGGTATAAATATGCCCGGGATTTTTAAGTGTTGAAGCACCGCCATCGCCAAAGTTCCATTGCCACGAAGCAATGTTGCCGGAAAATGACTTGCTGGTGTCAGTAAACTGTAGTTCCTGCCCGGCACAACCTTTTAATGAAGATACCGTAAAGCCTGCCTGTGGATTTGGGATAGCCTTTAGCGCAAGGGTTTTTATCAGGGTATCACTTTCGCCTGAACCGTCGGTAATAATCAGTTTTACTGTGTAATTACCTGCCGTATGGTATAATGCGCCCGGGTTTTTTAAAGCAGAAGTATTGCCATTCCCAAAATCCCAATAGTATGAAGTGATGTTCCCTGTGGATTTATCTGAGAATTGTACCAGCAGAGGTGAGCAACCCATGGTTTTATCCTGGGTGAAAGCAGCTTTCAGGGGAAGTTGACCCTGTGCATTGACAGATTTTGTAATATACAGACTTACAGTGATGAGCAGTAGCGACTTAACAGCAGTGCCCGATTTTAAAAATAGATTCATTCGCAACAAATAGTGAATAACTGTTTTTGGTTTGTGTGTGTGTGCCATAGAGTAGTCCCCCTTTGTTTACTTTTCCATGTATAAACTTAGACTCTAATAACAACACAAATATCTAAAATTTTTTACTAAAAACCTAAAGTGTTTTGCACTTATCGTACCAGAAATTGTAGTTTTGAGCACATTTATCAATTAAAAAACTGTAAGTAAACTACTTAAAATTTAAAAAAATTATTAGTGTGGAATGCAGACCCCTTGTTTTTGTAGAGGAAGAGGAACAAAAAGGCCAGTGGTGGCCTGTTTAAGAGGCGATGAAGAAGATATTAAATCAGCCGGAAATTATCCTTATCTGATAAAAAAGGAAATGACTTTCTATAGGTATCCAGGCCTTCTTTTGACAAGGTAGCTGAAAAGATAGCGGGCGAGTTTACATGTTCATCCAGTATGGCACCTGAGAAATCCACAAGCATGCTGCTGCCGCTGTATTCCAGGTTGTTACCGTCGGTGCCGGCCCGGTTGCAGCCTGCCACGTAACATTGATTTTCAATTGCCCTTGCTACCAGCAGGCCTCGCCAATGATGGGCACGCTTCTGCGGCCAGTTGGCCACATAGAGTAACAGGTCATAATCTTCTGTATTCCTTGACCAAACAGGGAAACGAAGGTCGTAACAAACCATCGGGCAAATTTTCCAGCCGTTGTATTCAACTATCAGTTTTTTAGCGCCTGCGGTATAATGTAATTGCTCATTGCCCAGGCTGAACATGTGTTTTTTATCGTAAAACTCCGCTGAGCCATCAGGCCTGGCAAACACCAGCCGGTTATAAAAGCGGCCGTCATCTTCAGCCATCAGGCTGCCGGTTAGGGCTGCATTTTTTCCGGCTGCCATTTTCTGCATCCAGGTAAGCCCTTTGGAAAACGATTCCCCGGCAAGCCTTTCAGGCGCCATGCTAAAACCGGTGGTAAACATTTCAGGCAATACATAAAGGTCGGCAGGCGATGCAGTTTCCAGCAGTTCAGTAAAATGGACAAGGTTAGCATCCACATTTTCCCAATGCAAGTCAGTTTGTACTACTGAAACTGTCAATGTATTCAACTTTCGGATTTAAATTTTTAGTATTTACCCCGTATGCTGCACAATATTTCCGCAGCCTTTTCAAGCGTGTCTTCGGTTTTGGCAAAACAGAACCGAAGCACTTTATTATCCTCGTTATGCGAAGTGAATACTGAAACAGGAATAGATGCTATTTTATGTTCTTTGGTCAACCGTATCGCAAACTCCGTATCCTTCTCATTGCTTATTTTATCGTATCCGGCTAGTTGAAAATACGAACCGCAACAGGGGTACAGCTTAAATTTGCTTGATTTTAGCAGGCCTGTGAAAAGGTTACGCTTTTGCTGGTAAAATTCTGAAACCTCTCTCCACGCAGCATCATTGTTCAGAAACTCAGCAATGGCATACTGCATGGGCGTGTTGGTGCTAAAGGCCATAAACTGGTATATCTTCCTGAACTCGGCCATCAGCGGGGCTGGCGCCAGGCAATACCCTATCTTCCAACCGGTGGTATGAAACGTTTTCCCAAATGATGATATAATAAAGCTGCGGGCAGCCAGTTTGGGATACCGGGCCACGCTCTGGTGTTCCCTCCCGTCAAATAGTATGTGTTCGTACACTTCATCACTAACTATTATTATGTCCGTCCCCTCGGTAATCTTTTGCAGCTTTTCCATATCCGCCGATGACATTACCGTTCCCGTTGGGTTATGGGGGGTATTAATAATTATCATGCGGGTTTTAAAGGTCACCAGTTTTTTCACTTCTTCCCAGTCAATGCGGTATTCCGGAAATTTCATTGAGGTAAATACCGGCCTGCCGCCGTTCACCAGTATGGCCGGCACATAGCTGTCATAAGCAGGCTCAATCACAATCACTTCGTCACCTTCACGCACTACCGCAGTAATAGCGGCCCAAAGCGCCAGTGTTGCTCCCGGGGTTATTGTTATTTCGGTATCCGGGTGATATTCGTGGCTATATAGTCCAAATGTCTTTTCGGCTATTTTTTCACGCAGGGCCAGCACACCCGGCATGGGAGCGTATTGGTTATGGTGGTTTTTCATAGCCCCGGTTACCAGGTCTACCAACGCAGGCGGGCACTCAAAATCAGGGAAACCCTGCGCCAGGTTAACTGCCCCCTGTTCTTTAGCCAGGGCACTCATAACGGTAAATATAGTAGTACCTTGCTTTGGAAGCTTTGAGGCAATGCTTACAGTATTGTTTGCCATATCAGCAATAGTGAAACGCCAAATATATAGGGAGGGTGGGAATAGTTATACACAATCTTGATCGCGGATTTACCGGGCTAAGGGAGTGCACTGATTTTTGGGAGGCTGAATTGTGCTACTCCGTTTCAAGGCTTCTTAAAAAATCTAATATCCGCTGGCTTTTACCTTTACTATAGCCGGACGATGAATACACTATCTTATGATTGCTGTTGTCAATAATTAGATAGTGAGGAAACCCGTCAATACCGTACTCTTCAGCCGCTTTCTTTGCATAGCAGGCTATCGTATAATTAAAATGAAAACGCTTATCAATTTCACCTATTCTGTAATCATTATCATGGGTGTTGAGAGCAACTATAGTTAAGAGTTTTTCATCCACAGAGTCTTTAAGTGTTTTTACTTCAGGAATGGATTTAAGGCAGGGCGCGCAGGATACATACCAAAAATCCAGCAGGGTGTATTTAGATTTGATGGAGTAAAGTTCAACTGAATCACCCGGTTTTAAGTATATCGGCAGTTTCCAGTTGGGGGCAATATCTCCTTCGGCAATTTCTGGCCTTCGTTCCGTACGCGGGGGAGGTTGACTTTTTTCCGGGAGTTTTACCAGTGTTTTATGTATGGTTGCGGTCAACTCTTTTCTAAACCCTTCAAAATCGATATGGTTAATTTTAATGTTCTTTAGCTCTTCAATCCAGTAAAAGTCGAATCCATCGCTGCGTTTGTAGATTGCGCTTTTTATCCGTAGTGAATCAGACTGGCTTATATATAAATAAATTAATCTTGAAGGGCTTTGCAGCCATGAAGTATCGGTGTCAATTTTAAGGATTTTTAGTTTATAACAAGGTACAGAGTTAATTACCGTATCGGTTTCCCTTGTTACCAGGTAGTCATTATTGTTGATAAATTCTTTTAATCCTTCGCCATTCGTTGTAAATAAGTTATATGTGCCTTCCGACCAATCAATAGCATTTCCCCGGTCAGCTATTTGTTTATTAATCAATTCTCCCTTAACTTTTAACAAAGTGTCAGCATCATAAAGGTACGCTTCGTTCCCATATTCTGAATGGAAAATTAAGCCATCATCTTTGTTGGCAAACTTTAAATAGCAGCTCCTGGCCAAGGTATCTTCAGCATCCAAATCCATATCCATGTACTTTTTCGCCTTATAATTATACCAATACTCTGCATTGTTAATGGATTGAGCTTTTATAAGACAATTCTTTAATATTTCTTTGGGAGGAAGACTTTGTGAGAAAGAAGAAGCATAAGTAATCAGTAAAGCCTTTAATAGTATATATTTTAAACACATATCAAAACGGGCTTATGTCTTTAAAAACATATGCCTTGTAAATATAATTTATTTTATTGGTATGTAACACCATTTAAAATGATTTTGGGTGCGGCTACGAATAATCCAATACATACCCAAAACCCCTACCTTTGCACCATGCAAAACGATAAATCAGAAACCGTTGAACTGGAAGTGCAGGGCATGACCTGCAACAGTTGCGCAATGAGCGTACAACGTGTGCTGGAAAGAGGCGGTGCAAAAGATGTGGTGGTGAGCTATGCCACCAACGAGGCTAAATTTACCAAAACCCCGGAGGTATCTATGGATACCCTGGTGCATAATATAGAGGACCTTGGCTACAAAGTAGTTAAAGACCATACGGACTCAGGCGAAAAAAAAAACGACTGACGTTTGATTCGCTTGAGGTTAAGTTTATAGTTTCCCTCATCTTCACGCTTCCCCTTTTACTGCACATGTTTGTGGACTGGCATTTCCTGCACAGTCCCACTGTACAGCTACTTCTCAGCCTGCCAGTAATGGCTATAGGCTTTTTTCATTTTGGCAAAAGCGCCTGGAAATCGGCACGGGTGGGCGCACCCAATATGGATGTGCTGATATTTTTGGGCTCGGCTTCGGCATTTGTGTACAGCATCTGGGGTATGCTGGAGTACGCAGAGACTGCCGAAGCAGCCAACTATATGTTTTTTGAAACGGCAGCCACTATTATAACCCTGGTACTGCTGGGCAACCTGTTTGAGAAACGGGCGGTAAAACGCACCACTACCTCGATTGAAGAACTGAACCGCCTTCAGCCAGCGCAGGTGAAAAAAGTGGTGCTGAACCTGCTTACCCAGCGTGAGGAAATACATACTACCGACCTTAAAAACATCCGGGTGGGTGACGTAATAGAAGCCACTACAGGCGATGGAGTAGCCGTTGATGGTGTAATTATTAAGGGCGATGCCGAAATTGACGAAGCGGCCATAACCGGGGAGAGCCTGCCGGTATTTAAACAAAAGGATAATACTGTGGTTAGCGGTACGGTTATCAGTCACGGGGTGATTCAATACAAAGCCACGGCAGTAGGCAGCGAAACCCTGCTGGCTAAAATTACGCAGGCCGTAAAAGATACCCAGGCGCACAAGCCACCCATACAAAAATTCAGCGACCGGGTAAGCCTGGTGTTTGTGCCCGTGGTAGTAGGGCTGGCCGTTGTAGCATTTATCATTAACTATTTCCTGCTGGATGTTGGGCTTACAGCTTCATTGCTGCGGGCCATAGCCGTACTGGTAATTTCCTGCCCCTGCGCTATGGGGTTAGCAACACCTACTGCCGTAATGGTTGGGTTGGGACGTGCGGCCAAAAACCAGGTATTAATTAAGGGCGGAAGCACTATTGAAGAGCTGGGCAAGATTAAAACCATAGTGTTTGATAAAACCGGTACGTTGACTACCGGGCGTTTCAGGGTGAAGAATTTTACTACTTATAATTACGAGGAGTTTATTGCCAAATCACTGGTGTATAGCCTGGAAGTGGTGAGCAACCACCCGATAGCCAAATCCATAATTGAAGATTATAAAGACTGGCAATGGCAAAAGCTGAATTTTTCTTCTGTAGAAGAGGTTAAAGGACGCGGCTTGAAGGCCGATGATGCCACCGGTATCCATTACCGGCTGGGAAGCCGTGAGTTTATTGCCGAAATGGTGGGCGAAATTAATGTGGCTGCCGACCTGTACCTTAGCTATAATAAAATGCTGATAGCCACTTTTGATATTGAAGACCAGGTGCGCCCCGA
>DASPJH010000031.1:0-4168 GCA_035628715.1 Bacteroidia bacterium | reverse complement strand
TTCACCGTACGGGCGCTGAGCCAGCGGTAAAGGTTCAGCTGCGAACCTGCTTTATCGTTGGTGCCGGATGCACGTGCGCCGCCAAATGGCTGCTGTCCTACTACGGCACCGGTGGGTTTGTCATTGATATAAAAATTACCTGCGGCGTTCTGGAGTTTTTTCGTAGCCAGCTCCAGGGCATACCGGTCCTGCCCCAGCACGGCCCCTGTAAGGGCGTAGCTGCTGGTGCCGTCTACCACTTCCAGCGTTTCCTCGAACTTGTCCGCGTCGTACACGTAGATGGACAGCACAGGGCCGAAGATCTCTTCGCACATGGTAACGTACATGGGGTCTTTGGCAAGCAGCACGGTTGGCTCAACAAACCAGCCGTTGGTTTTATCGTACCCGCCACCGGCGATAATGTCCACCGTTGGGTCATTCTTGGCTGCATCAATGTACTTTGCAATTTTGTTGAATGAGCGCTCGTCAATCACAGCATTTACAAAGTTGCGGAAGTCCTCAACCGGTCCCATGCGCAAGCCTTTTACGGTAGCCACAAACTTGTCCTTGATTTTTGCCCAAAGCGTATCAGGTATATAAGCCCTTGAAGCCGCCGAGCATTTCTGGCCCTGGTATTCAAAAGCACCGCGCACAAGGGCGGTAACTACCACATCAGGGTCGGCGCTTTCGTGCACCATCACAAAGTCCTTACCCCCGGTTTCACCTACAATGCGGGGGTAGCTTTTGTACTTGTGTATGTTGTTGCCAATGGTTTTCCAGATGCTTTGGAAAACCCCTGTAGAGCCTGTAAAATGTATACCTGCAAACTCGTGGTGGTTAAATACCACATCACCCACAGTGGGGCCATCGGCATAAATAAGGTTAATAACCCCTGCCGGAACGCCTGCCTTTATAAATATCTCCATCAGCACGTTGGCGGCATATACCTGGGTATTGGCAGGCTTCCATACTACCACATTGCCCATCATGGCAGGGCTGGTGGGCAGGTTGCCCGCAATGGCTGTAAAGTTAAACGGTGTCAGGGCGAAGATAAACCCTTCCAGCGGGCGGTATTCCATGCGGTTCCATATACCGCGTGATGATATTGGCTGGTCGTGATAAATCTCGGTCATAAACTGCACGTTAAAGCGCAGAAAATCTATGATCTCACAGGCCGAGTCAATCTCTGCCTGGTAAGCGTTTTTGCTCTGGCCCAGCATGGTGGCGGCATTCAGCTTGGCGCGGTAAGGGCCGGCAATCAGGTCGGCAGCCTTTAAAAATATAGCGGCGCGTTGTTCCCAGGGCATATTGGCCCAGTTTTCACGGGCGGCAAGGGCGGCATCAATGGCCTGCTGCACATGGCTGGCATCCCCCTCATGGAAAACGCCCAGCAAATGCCTGGTATCGTGCGGCGGGCGCAGCTCCACTGTTTTACCAGTGCGCACCTCTTTGCCATCTATATACATGGGTATATCTACCTGCATGTTGCGGGCATCGGAGAGGGCTTTTTTCAATTCGGCTTTTTCCCTGCTGCCTGGGGCATAATTCAGTACGGGCTCGTTAATAGCCACTGGAACTTTAAAAAATCCGTTCATTGCGTAATTGTTTCTTTGTTTGGCGGGGCAAAGATAGCAGATTGCCGTTTTGAAAACAGGGTGTTGGTAAAAGAGGTGTATCAGGCACTCGTTTGGTCGGATACTGCATGCAGGGCTCACCTTCTTTGTGGAAAATTTTCCGCATTAAGCAGTATGGCATACGGTAATCGGCTCGTTAGCTGCCCGCCGATGTAACAAATAAATTATCAATAACTTACTGCAACTTTAGCGTGCCGGTAATTGCTTTAGGGCACAGGGGTTGCACTTACTTCTCCGAGTGTGTTAGGATAAATTAATAGTGAAGAAGATGAAGAAGTTGATTTTGATGATGTTGATTACAGGTTTAGGATTATCAGCATGTAGCAGGAAAGAAGAATCGCCCGAGCCGGCGTCGAGAATGGTGGTAAAGGAAACTCCCGGAAACGGAGGAAGCAACCTGCCAAGCCTTACAGCAACTTCCCCGGTTCAGTTTTGGGGAAAAATTGATGGGACAGTGAGCGGATACCAGGCGCCTGCCCATATTTCAATGTTTCAGATAGACAGTACCGCAGGAACAGACAGCACTACAGCATCCTATGGCGGAGGTATGGTGGATTCAGCCGGTATAGGAATAATGGCGACGCGCGGTAAAATTACTTATGCGGGCCAACCCGTGCCTGGTCCTTTGTTTGCCAGCCTGTTTTCAGCAGGGTATTATGGGTACGAAGACGGTATTACTGAGATTACCTATTTGGGTGGCGGTTCGGGTATTTACTCGACTACAGCCGGAGATCAATCCGGAAGCTCTTTCCAGATTTCGGATGTAGTTGCTACCGGAACAAATGAAAATCCAAAATTTAAAGTGGTAATGAAATTTAACTGCAAGGTGTATAATGTATCCGACCCTTCGCAGTCAAAAACTATAACTGACGGAATTATGGTGGCCGAGTTTGCTGCAAATAAGTAATTCGACTTTTTATAACTGATATTAAACCCGGCTATATCAGCCGGGTTTTGTTATTTATATATTCATCGTTTTTATCCCTATAACATGCCTTGGTCGAAAAAACCTTTGTAAAAGTCAGCAGTATGCATACTTTCGTATAAACCTTTACTCTGAAATGAAAAAATTATACATTCTTCTGACAATTACCGGCTTTGTGTTTGCATCGTGCAGCGCCAAAGAAGAATCTCCCAATCCTGTTTCAAAAAACACCCAGCAAAACACTACTACCGGCGGTGGTGGTACTGGTGGTGGCGGTACCGGGGGCACGGGAGGAGGGGGTACAGGAGGTGGCGGCACTACCCAGCCGAATTTAACCCTCGCTTCAGTTGAGCAGTTCTGGGGGAAAATTGATGGTAATGTGGTTCACATAGTTAGAGGCCAGGGAGATTTTACCTCATTTATGGCTAACAGCTTTTCTATAAATACCTCAGGGCCCAGTTCTGTTGTATTTGGTGGCGGCCTGACAGATATTGATGATGATAAGCCATCTATAACAGTTGATAAGGGCACACTTACTTATAACGGTACTAATATAGTGCCTATGATGGATATGACTACTTTTTTTGTTGCTGGTAATTATCCCTACTCGGTTGATGCTGAATCAGGAGTTGCAATATATTTCTATGACGAAAACAGCGTATTCTGGAGTACAGGCTTCGGTACCGGCGATCAAACAGGAAGCACTTTTGAAATCACAGCATTATCGCCACACGCCAGCGGCGTAACGGTGGTTATGAAGTTTGACTGTAAACTGTACAGCCAGGATGGCACCCAACAGATTGACCTGAAAGAAGGTATAATGGTACTAGGCTACGAGAACAAATAATCTTGTAAAAAAGAGACCTCTTAATTTATCATCACTTAAACATTTCCCAAAATTTATTCTGCGGAGCTTTTGCAGTTAATTTCACAGGCACTTTAGTAACCGGGTGCATAAACGATAGCTCACGGGCATGGAGGCATATAGACGCATCATCGGTTTTTTCCGTTGAGCCGTATTTTAAATCTCCCACAATAGGCCCAATAGCGGTAGAAAGCTGCACCCGTATTTGGTGCGGCCGACCGGTAAGCGGTGTCACCTTCAGCAGGTAATACATACCATTCTGGCTTATAAGTTCATACTCCAGTTCGGCGCGCTTGCTGCCGGGCACTTCGCGCAGGTGGCCTTTGGTTTGGTTTTTATCATGGTCTTTTACCAGCCAGTGCACCAGCTTACCAGATTCGTTCACCGGTTTATGCTTTAGTATGGCCCAGTAGGTTTTCTTCATCTCACGATCGCGGAATTTCTCGTTCATCCGCTCCAGCGCCTTGCTGGTACGGGCAAACAGGCAAACACCCGATACGGGCCTGTCTATACGGTGAATAACACCCAGGTATACATCGCCGGGCTTATTGTAACGTTCTTTTATGGATTGTTTGATAAGGTCGGGAAGGGTAATATCCCCCGTTTTATCGGCCTGTACCAGCTGGCCGGGCTGCTTGTTAACTGCTATCAGGTGGTTATCCTCATAAAGGATTTGCGAATCAATATTTGCTTTCAATTATTGTATATAAACCTGCAAAGGTAAGGTTAAATAATCAAAAGTTGATGCCACTACTCTGCCAACAG
>DASPJH010000030.1:0-4609 GCA_035628715.1 Bacteroidia bacterium | reverse complement strand
GGGAAAACGTGCAGGTAACTAATATCCAGTTCGTTCAGAAAGTTGTAAGTATCTAAAAAGTCTTCTTCGGTTTCGCCGGGGAAGCCCACGATAACATCCACGCCAATGCAGCAGTTGGGCATAGCAGACTTGATTTTCGCCACCCGTTCGGCATACAGCTCGCGCACGTAGCGGCGGCGCATCAGCTTTAATATTTTATTATTTCCCGATTGCAGGGGAATATGAAAATGCGGCACAAACTTTTGCGAAGCAGCTACAAAATCAATTATTTCTTCGGTTATTAAATTCGGCTCGATAGACGAAATGCGGAAGCGCTCAATGCCTTCTACCTTATCCAGGTCTTTTACCAAATCAAAAAAGGTTTCGCCGTGGGTGCGGCCAAAATCGCCCAGGTTCACACCGGTAAGCACCACTTCCTTCACGCCGGTTTCGGCTACCTTGCGGGCTTGCTCCACGGTATTGGCAATGGTATCGCTGCGGCTGAAACCGCGCGCCAGCGGTATGGTACAAAACGAGCAGAAATAATTGCAGCCGTCCTGCACCTTTAAAAACGTGCGGGTACGGTCGCCAAAAGAGAAACCGGGGACAAACGTGTTGGTTTCCTTTATCGGGCGGTTGTGTACAATGGCCTGCTCGCCCTTGTTGCTGATTTCTTTTAAATGGTGCGCTAAATTAAATTTCTCTGCCGCGCCCAGCACCATATCCACGCCGGGTATTTCAGCAATTTCCTGCGGTTTCAGCTGGGCATAACAGCCGATGATAACCACCTTAGCGTCAGGGTTATAGCGCAGGGCTTCCTTCACCACCTTACGGCATTTTTTATCCGCATTATCCGTTACCGAGCAGGTATTGATCACATACAGATCCGCGCCCTGGGTAAACTCCCTGCGGGCAAAACCTTCCCCTTCCATTTGCCGGGCAATGGCGCTGCTTTCGCTAAAGTTTAGCTTGCAGCCGAGTGTGTAGAAGGATACGGATTTCATGGAGGGTGCAAAGATACGAATTGATTGGCAGGATTGGAAAGGATTGAAATTAATATACAAATAGCTATAATTGTGTTATTATCAATGACAAACCATGAGCCAAATCCATTATTTTCAAAGATATTCACAATCAGAAAATGTTGCGACAAACAACACGCTTTTGCTTTTGTCTCGTTTATATCAATACTCTCCTTTTAAATTTAAAGGTTTTTTAAATGAACTTCTAGATGATCCAAGTTTAATTGCTGGAGTACAATTTTATCAGCAACAAAAATCAAAAAGCTCAATCCCAGATGGGACAATAAGTCAGGAGAGCTTTAAAATTGTTATAGAAACTAAGCGGGATAAATCATTTAACATTAATCAATTGATTGAACACTTAAAAACTTTTTCTGAAGAAAAATATCAAATCCTATTATTGTTGAGTCCACAAAAACTAGATGCCATATCAATAAATAATGTAGAAGAGTCGATAAAGAAATTCAATAATGAACAAAGTAAATCTGTTAAGTTTATCTCTACTACCTTTCAGGATATAATAACAAAATACAGAGACATATTAAATGATTATGAGTATGAATTAATTGAAATTATTGAGGATTATCAGGATTATTGCATTGATAGTAAATTAATAATAGATGATTCATTGATGCGCGTAGTTACTTGTGGATGGACGTTAAAAGATAACTTTAACTTCGACTTATATTATGATCCTGCTCATAGAGGTTACTCTAGCCATAACTACATTGGCATTTATTCAGATAAATCAGTAAGAGGCATAGGTAAAATTGAAAATATAATAACTGCTGACCTTTTACCCGACAATTCAATAAATATAAAGGATCGAATGAATGGAATTACTGGAAAACAAAAGACTAATATTATTGGCGCAATCCAAGCTGCAAAAAACATCAATTGGGATATTTCAATAGGAAACAAATTCTTTTGTGTTAAAAAATTTTTTGAAACAGATTTTAGAAAAGAAACGAAGTTTCCACTTCAAGGAAGTAAATTTTTTAATTTAAAAAATCTCTTAAATGTTAAGATCCTCCCATCCACGCAAGAGATTGCTACGCTATTGTCTAACAAAACTTGGTAATTAACCTCCAAAACCATCCACCCTCCGCCGTTGTTATCTTTTTATGATTTTGAAAGCAAGAAAAATTTTAAAAGTGATTGGATTGGTAGCCGCGGTGTTGAGGATTGTAAGGGGAAGAAGGCGTTTCAGGGCCTGGTAATTTTCTTTCCGCTTTCTTTAAGAGCTCCCCTTTGGGAATGACAGACTCTCCTACCAAATTCCACTCGTAGAAAATAACAATCTCTACACACATCATTATTAATATATTCGTTATACCATAACTAATTATGATAAAAGGTATCGCGACCGTATTATTTTTGGCCTGTATGACAGTCTGTTATGCCCAGGGTTTCAGTGTAAATGTTTCTGCAGGGGCTTTGCACGCATCCAGCTATATAGAAGACCTCTCATTCTCCAATGACCTGGATGGAGTTAATCTTAAAACTGAACAACTCAATACTTACCCGTGGTCGGGACGAAAGGAGTTTATACGGTTGCCAGGAAATTATTTTTCAGCTGCTGTTAGTTACGGGTTCACAAAAAACCATGCAATTGAGGTAGGGTACCAATACCAGCAACTGGGCATACGTACCAATATTACTACGGATGTTCATGGCATGCGTGAAGAGCATCATCCCTCTGAGGTATTCTTTAATAATGCGCTGCAGATAAACTATCAATATTCCCTATGGTCGAAAAAGAGACCAATGCGAATAATATTTTCAGGCGGAATTGGAGCAACTCAGGCTTATGGGTATGATTTTAAGGGGCAGGGGTATGAAGCCCCTTCGGAGAATTATCACAGACATGTAAATGTATACGGTTCAGATGGTCCATGTTTTAATATTGGAGTTGCCGGTGGCATAAGGGTATTTAGGGTACTGGAAGCAGGAGCTAAAATTAACTTTATAATTAGCTTCCCGTCATACCACATGTATAGCTCTGATGATACACCTAATACTTCTTTTTATTATTACATGGGGCTTAGTAACTATTTTTATACAGCTGGATTTTACCTGCGGTATAATTTTAAGAGGTAACAGCCCCTCATCCACGTTATCAGCAATCTTACCATGCTTGAATGTCGCCCTTCTCAAGGTGGAGAAGGGATTTACTGGTAAGGAATGAATTTGCAGTTATTGCGGGATGAGGGATTATGACAGGATGTGGGCAGGTTATTCAAACCGGCCAAATATTTCCTCCACTTTTTTTACCCTGAATTTAAAGATGCTTCTGATTTGCTGTTTAATCATCAGCGAGTGGGCTATATCGCCAATAAAGCCCAAAGGCAGCTTATAGTTAACTATGTCCTTCATTTCCACCCCGCCGTCAATGGGTGTAAACCAGTGCTGGTGGTGCCATAAGGCATAGGGGCCAAAGCGCTGCTCGTCAATAAAGTATTCCCGGTCGCGGATATGGGTTATTTCTGTCACCCAGCGCATCGGTATGCCAAAAAGAGGAGTCAATCTGTATTGTATGATCATGCCGGGATACACTTTTTCGCCTTCCCCGTGTTCTGACACAATGTCAAAACCCATATACGGAGGTGTAATTTGTTTTAAATTAGCATGCGAGGTAAAAAAATCCCAAACGGTTTCTATATCCGCAGGTATGCGCTGCACGGCGCTGTAGCGATAAATTGCCATAGTGCTTTTGCTGTTGGATGCAAATTTACCTGTATTATTGCCATGGCAGTTGCCACCAACTGATAAATATGGCAAAAAAATTGTTATTGCCAGGTTGGTACAACGCTTTTAAGCCTGTGACAATCTTAAACTCATAAACACCCTATATGAAGAAAGTATTTTTACTTATCGCTTTATTTTTTACTGCCGCCCTGGCAGCCTTTTCGGCAGACAAGCCCGAGTACAATATCAAGATCAGAATTAAGGGGCTGAAGGATACCATGGTGTATATGGCCTACTATATGGGCGAGGCTACCTATATGCACGATTCAGCCCGGATGGATAGCAAGGGCTGGGTGGAATTTAAAAGAGACACCGTGCTGGAATGCGGCATTTACCTGATTGCTGTGAACCGTGTGAAACTGTTTGAATTTGTTGTGAGCGAGCAGCAGTTTACGCTGGAAACAGATACGGCTAATTATATCACCAATATGAAGGTGAAAGGCTCTAAAAATAACGATGTGTTTTATGACTGGCAGAAGTATGTGTATAGCGTGGAGGTGGAAGAAACCAGCTTAAAAGAAACTCTTGAAAAAATTCAGGGTAATCCCGCCATGGCGGATAGTGCCCGCAAAATAAGCGAGCGTATTAAACAAATACCCACAACCGTTTATAATTACCGGAAAGAACTGATAAAAAATAACCCGGGAATGGTATTGACCCAGATGTTCAACTTTCTGAGCGACCCTGAAATTCCGCCAACTGTTGACAGCGCCAGCAGGTTTTATTACTACCGCGACCACTATTGGGATAATATGGACTTTACCTCGGCCTGCATCCTGCGCTCGCCGGTTTATAAAGGGAAGCTGATGCGGTATTTTGATAACCTTTTCCCTCAGCACCCTGACTCGTTATGGGAGGCT
>DASPJH010000029.1:0-8634 GCA_035628715.1 Bacteroidia bacterium | reverse complement strand
AACCTGGTAGCGGCATTCGGTATGGCCGTGGCAATTTTTGGGACCATATTTTTATATACTTACGAGGTTGAAGGTCAAAAATTCCACCTCAAAAACCTGGAGTGGATTTTTGGAGGGCTGTTGGTGGGTTCCGTAGTAGGCACACTGGCCGCCAAACGGGTGCAAATGACGGCCATGCCACAGATGGTATCCCTGTTCAACGGTATGGGCGGTGCTTGTGCCATGCTGATTTCGATTATTGAGTTTGGGCATTACCAGCACGGTGCAGAATCCGATCAAATTAAATTATTAATAATATTCGCCGGATTAATTATCGGTGCTATCTCCTTCGCCGGCAGTATGATTGCCTGGGGCAAGCTGGATGGTAAAATTAAAGATTATACCCTTCCTGCCCAGCAAATGGTAAATATCGGCTTATTGCTGGTAATTGTGGTGATGGCAGGCTTATTCATTGCCGGAACTCTAAGCGGCGCGGGTATTTTCTATACTGTGCTGGCACTCTCGCTGCTGTATGGGGTGCTGTTTGTATTCCCTATTGGTGGTGCAGATATGCCGGTGGTTATATCACTGCTTAACTCATTTACCGGAGTTGCAGCGGCTTGTGGCGGCTTCCTGTACGATAACATGGTAATGCTGCTGGGCGGTATACTGGTAGGCTCTGCGGGTACTATCCTTACCGTGGTGATGTGCAAAGCCATGAACCGCTCGCTTACCAACGTGCTGATAGGCAACTTTGGTGGCGGCAAGTCCAGCGGTGGTGGTGCGACTAAAACCGCGCAGGGAAGTATTAAAGAGATCAGCGCTGCCGATACCGCCATGCTGATGAAATACAGCAAAAAGGTAATCATCGTTCCCGGTTATGGCTTGGCAGTGGCCCAGGCCCAGCACACCTGCCACGAGCTGGAAGAACTACTTGAAAAAGAAGGCGTTGAAGTTAAATACGCCATTCACCCGGTGGCAGGACGTATGCCCGGCCACATGAACGTATTGCTGGCAGAATCCAATGTTCCCTACGACAAGCTGCTGGAAATGGAAGAAATTAACCCCGAGTTTAACACAACCGACGTGGTGCTGGTAATAGGCGCTAACGACGTGGTGAACCCCGCGGCGCGCACGGATAAAGACAGTCCTATTTACGGTATGCCGATACTGGACGTGGATTATGCTTCCCATATCATCGTAATGAAACGCAGCATGGGCGCTGGTTACGCCGGTATTGAAAACGAGCTTTTCTTTGACCCCAAAACCAGCATGTTGTTTGGCGATGCTAAGAAAACGCTGTTGAGCCTGGTGGCGGAGATGAAGAATAATTAATCCACTTTCTCATATTCATACTTCCCCTTTATTCGGTAATTCAAAAACCGGCCTTTGGAGCCTGAGGCGCGCATTTCTTCGTACACTTCCTTAGGAACGCCTTTATACACGTATATTATGCCGGAAGTATATGTGATAATCAATACTTCCAGGCTGGCATCGTATTCCATCTTTGCAACGACAGAGGAGGGCATGTACAATAAACAGCCATCCTGCCAAGTAGGTTTTAAACTTTGCGCCTTTGCGAGAAACAGACTAAAAATTCGGCTGCAATACGTCTGTTTTATAAAATTCGGTTATAATATTAATTACATCGTCGGCCTTATCGGCTGTTTTAAACAGGAACATATCGTGCGGGCTGATGGTCTGCTCTTTATCCAGCATGGTTTCCTTCATCCAGTCTATAAGGCCCTTCCAGTACTCACTGCCTACTAATACTATGGGGAATTTATCAATTTTCTGGGTTTGTATCAGGGTAAGAGCTTCAAACAGCTCGTCCATAGTGCCCAGCCCGCCTGGAAATACCACAAATGCCTGGGCATATTTAACCAGCATTACCTTGCGAACGAAGAAATAATCGAATTGAATTAACTTATCGTTATCAACGTAATCATTAGCCTTGGTTTCAAAGGGCAGGCCGATATTCACCCCCACCGACTTTCCACCCACACTTTTTGCCCCTTTATTGCCCGCTTCCATAATACCCGGTCCGCCACCGGTAATAACGCCATAGCCTGCTTCACACAGCTTTGCCGCCACCTCTTCTGCTAAATTATAATACAGGCTGCCGGGCTTTGTGCGTGCCGAGCCAAACAGCGATACGCAGGGCCCTATAAGCGAGAGTTTCTCAAACCCGTTGACAAACTCCGCCATTATTTTAAATATCTGCCAGGAGTCGGTGATTTTAATCACCGGCCAGCTTTTCTCATCCAAATGTTGTTTTATCATACTTCTTTACAGAAAATAATAAGAGTCCTAAAAACGTAATTAACCCGTTCACTACCAGCAGCTCGTTGCCAAACTCATATCCTCCCAGCCACGCTTTTGAGTTAACCGATATAAAATACGTTATTACCGGCGATAACACACATACCAGCGGTATCAGCCGGTCGTTTGACCGTCTTGCGGTAAGCAGCCCAAAACTGAATAACCCCAGCAGCGGGCCGTATGTATAGCTGGCAACCAAATAAACGGTGTCAATTATCGCCTGGTTATTAAATGCTTTAAATAATAAAATAACTAATAACAGCAGCATGGCAAATACTACGTGGGTTATATGCCGCTTGCGGTCTTTTTGCTGCTGGGTTAATTCTTCTTTTTTATCCAGCCTTAAAAAATCGATATAAAAGGATGTGGTGAGCGTAGTCAGCACGCTGTCAGCGCTGGAAAAGGTAGAAGCCGTTAAACCAATAATAAATGCAATACCGGCGGCATACCCCAAATGGTTTAATGCCAGTAACGGGAATAAATCATCGGTTTTTGGTGGGATGGTAAACCCTATCTGCCCCGCATACATATACAGCAGCGCACCAAGGGAAAGAAAGAACACATTTACCAGCACCATCACAAAGCTGAAGCTTACCACGTTTTTCTGGGCGTCTTTCAGGTTGGGGCAGCTCAGGTTTTTCTGCATCATATTCTGGTCGAGGCCGGTCATAGTGATGCTGATGAACATCCCCCCGATGATATCCTTTAGCCAGAAGGATCTTCCCAGCCAGTCAAACACAAATACATCCGTATAGGGGCTGTTATACACGTTGCTTACAATATCGCCCGGCTGCCAGCCCAGCTGGTTGCTGATGGAGAAGATGGTGAATATTACCGCGCCTACCAGCAAAACCGATTGCAGGGTGTCCGTCCATACCAGCGTTTGGATGCCGCCCCGGTAGGTATACAGTAGTATCAGGATGATAATAATGGTAACTGACAACCCGAAGGGTATCCCCATGCGCTCGAACACAAAATACTGTATTACCGATGCTGTAAGGTAGAGCCTTGCCGCGGCGCCCAGCAGGCGGGAGAGCATAAAATACAGCGCCCCGGTTTTTTGCGAGTTTTTGCCAAACCTGCTCTCCAGGTAGGTATAAATGCTGGTGAGGTTCATGCGGTAGTAAACCGGCAGCAGCACGTAGGCAATTACAAAATAGCCCAGCCAAAAGCCCAGCACCAACTGTAAGTATGAGAAATGTGCTGCAGTTCCCACCTTTCCGGGCACGGAAATGAAGGTAACTCCCGAAAGCGAATCGCCTATCATGCCCAGGGCCACTATAATCCAGGGCGACGACTTGTTGCCCAAAAAATACCCCTGCGTACCTGCCTTCCGGCCTGTTATCCAGGCTATCAGTAACAGGATGGCAAAGTAGGCGGCAATGCTTCCAAGGATTAATACAGGGCTCATTTGGGGTAAAAATAAGTAAAAGTTTGGGCGGGGGGTAGTTAGTTACACTGCTCAAACCCACCATTTAACCAACAACTGCCGCTAAACATCCAGTATGGTATACATAGGGCAGTGGTCGCTATGCATGGCATCGGGTAGTATTTTAGACTCTATCAGCCTGTCCTTTAGCCCGTTAGCCAGTATAATATAATCTATCCGCCAGCCTTTGTTTTTAGCCCGTGAATTGAACCGGAAGCTCCACCAGGTGTATTGATGGGGCTGGTCGGGGTTCAGGTGTCGGAAACTGTCGGTGTATCCTTCTGAAAGAAAGCGGGTAAAACACTCACGCTCTTCAGGCAAAAACCCGCTGCTCTTTTTATTCCCAACCGGGTCGTGAATATCAATGGGCTGGTGGCAAATGTTGTAATCGCCGCAAAGTATCAGGTTAGGTATTTCAGCACGCAGTCCGGTTACATACCGCATAAAATACTCCAGCCACAGCATCTTAAACGCCTGCCTGTCCTCGCCGGTGGTTCCGCTGGGGTGATAGGTGCTCAGTACCGAATACCCTTCAAAATCTGCCCGTATAACCCGGCCTTCACGGTCGTATATTTCGTTGCCACACCCGTATACTATTTGCTTCGGTTCAATTTTGGATAATATGGCTACACCGCTGTATCCCTTGGTTTCTGCAGGGTACCAATAGCATTTATAGCCCAGTTCTTCAAAAGGTCCCGAAGATATCTTGGTTAAATCCGCTTTAATTTCCTGGAAACACACTACGTCGGGATTCTGTTCTTTCAGCCATTCCACCAGTTGTTTGGAAACGGCCGAACGGATGCCGTTTACGTTATAGGTTATAATTTTTAGCACGCGACTAAATTAACTACGTGTTACGAAATAACAAACCCCCTGCCGGGAGCAGTGCTCTTTCTCAACAGTAATAGGAAAACTACTTAATTGTTACCGTTTCAAAATTTAAAATTTGCCCCGAAGCGCTTAAAAGGGCTACAGTGTAGGTGCCGGCCTCTTTAAAAATATAGTCGTAATAAAAAGCTGTGTATTCAGGATCGGGATTAAGCACTACGTTTTCTATTTCTGCTGTTTTTGGCGATGCCTGGCTTATTTTAACAGAACACTCAGTAAACAATATCCCCTCAGGATGTGACACATATATGCTAACTTTTACCTCTCCTTTCTTCCGTTTAAACTCTTTCATTTCTTTAAGCGGAGCACCTTCTTCAGTAATCGAATCACAAAAAGTTATTTTATATCCTTTTGCGTATTCGGGCGAAATTTCAGTGCCCGCGCCTTCCACGTCGGCCATGCCCTCAGCAAGTACAATTTCAATATTCTCAACGGCCAGGTTCTTCTTTTTAGAGTCTATTACGGTAACACGGTAATTACCGGCTTCAGAAAAGGGAAGTTCAAAAAGCACGTAAGTGCTGCCTTTTTCTATATTATATAAATCCTGAGAAAAATCCATGTATTTGCCTTCATCCCCCTGCACCTGCACTTTCACAGTAAGCTGCCCGTCAGGAATAACCTTTTTATTATGGGTATACAGCATATAAATGCTGCTTGAAACTGAAGCCGGGTCAATAGCCCATGTATTGGAATGCCCGACCGGCTCCCCGTTTTCAGTTATATCTTCAACAAAGTAAATTTTGTTCTGGGCATTTACTGCCAGGCTTATAAATAAGCCAATGATTAGGGCGCTAACGCGACTAGGTTTCATAGGTGGTTTTTCAATTTTTAACAAATGTAATAGACGGATAGCGTGGTTTTTATTGCTGTGAAAAATTTTAAAGTCCTCTAACTCAGTGTGTAAAATTCTGTTTTTTCGGTGTTATGGGAGCGAATGATGCCTGCCGAAATAAGATTGACCAATATTTTCCCGGCTCTCCATTTTGAAATGTTGATGAGCTTTGAAAACTCTTTTTGGGTGATACGGTTGTTTTTGGCCAGGTAATCCAGCAGCGCCTGCTCCTTACTCGTTATTTTTATAAGGGTATTTTCCTGTGCCGATTCTTTTTTCAGCACATCCACCACAACCTTGCTTGCCAGCAGGCTTTGGTCCTTTACCCGTATATACACCCACCATTTGCCGTCTTCGCCTTTGGCATAATAGGGCTTATCCTTACCTTCCGGCACAATGGCTTCCAGTATCAGCTTTCCCTCCAGTTCCCATTCGTTTATTACCAGGTCAATTTCAGGTTTGCAGTAAAAATCGCTGGCCAGGGTAAGCATGTACTTTTCATCCTCGCTGCGCACCCCGGCTATACTCTTATTGTCCCTTACTCCCACCAGCAGCCGCCCGCCTTTGTGGTTGGCAAACGACACTATGGTTTTAGCTATTTTGGCGGCACTTGTTATCTCCTGCTTAAAATCCAACTGGTCGGTCTCACCCCTTTGTATCAATAGCCTCAACTCTTTCATCGCCTTTCAAGTATAAGAATTTCAGACGGGATTATGTTTTCAATAGTTTGAATTTTCATACCTGCCGCTATAAACTTTAATTTTTGTGTTACGATGTTACGACCAGAAAAGTGGACGTTTTAGCACAACTCATATTTGTTACCAGTTACGGTTGTCCGCCAGAAAGGTTGAACTCCTACTGGGTTCGGGGAACCAGAGCACCAGGCAGTTTCTACAAAGGTTTAATTCCTACGGAATTTCGCCGCCGTAGGTGGCAAACCTTTGTAGAAAAGCAGTCCCTTCTAAACTAAGCCGTAGGAGCTTAACTCCCATACTCTTATGGTCTTAGTTTACAGAACGAACTCCTACGGAGTTCAGGAAACCAGGGCACCAAGCGTTTCTACAAAGGTGTAATTCCTGCGGAATTTAGCCGCCGTAGGTGGCAAACCTTTGTAGAAAAGCATTCCCTCCTAAACTAAGCTCCGTTGGAACTTAACTTCCCATAACTCTTGTGGTACTGGTTTACGGGAAGGACTTTTATAAAGAACAACAGTGTTACGCTGTTACGGCCAGTTTTGTGGACACTTTTGCACCCTTTTGAGAGTTGAGATGCTGGACAAATTTCACCCTTCGACTCCGCTCAGGACGACTATCGTCGGGGGGACCTGTCTTTCATCATTGCCTGATAACTGCGGGAAGTGTATAAAACGCAGCGATTCTTCATACCTGCCGCCTGAAGGCGGATTTTATATCCGCCAGTAAAACGCCACCTGGTTCAGGCATTTGTTACACTTGTTACGCTGTTACGGCCAGAAAAGTGGACACTTTTTTGTGTCCAATGATTGAATATGACAGACTTTTTAACGTCTTTCCAAAATGAGTCTCGTGATGTCCATTTGTTAATTGTTTTGTTCTAACCTGTAATTGGAAAACTGTCGTTTTGTGCAATAAATTTTTAGTTTTTTATCCCGGCCCCTGAAGAGGGCAGCCAGGTAGCTTCCAGTAATGCAGATTGGGAGCATTATCATGCCATCCTGGCAAAAGTCCCCCTTAGGGTATTTAGGGGTAAAGTAATGCTTATGGATTTATAGTTAACCGCGGTATCACCCAGCCCGTGCAGGCACACCATCAGGCTATACCGCTTCGTGCTGTCATAATCTGCCGGCACATACAACGCCAACTGGCGCGGATTACCCTGAAAGGTTATATTGGTTTCAAAGCTTCCCGTTTGCTGTGCTGAAGCCTGAAATGAGAGCAAAACAAGAAAAAAGACAAACAGGTGCGGATAGATTTGTTTTTTCATGCCGCTGGGTATTTTGGTAAGCAATATTACAAAAAGCGCCAGCCAGTTTCAGAATTTATACCGGGTTTTCGACAAACGGAAAAATATTAGTCTGTAAATTTATACCCCACACCCCTTAACGAATGAAAAAACCGGGGATTTTTCTGGTCTTCTTCAAAATATTTACGAAAGGCCAGCACAAAATTATCAATGGTGCGGGTGCTGGGATAAACACTATAGCCCCACACAGTTTGGAATATTTTTTCGCGGCTTACCACTTCGTCTTTATTTTCAATTAATAATTTCAGTAATAACGCTTCTTTTTTGGTAAGCTTAAATTCGCCGGAAATTCCTTTGGCATCGTAGCTGATAAAATTTACATAATTATTTCCGAAAGAATATTCGGCAATACCGGGCTTCACCTCGCCGTTAACCGCCTTGTTGCGGCTTATGAGCTTATCCACGCGCAGTATCAGCTCCTGCAGGTCAAAGGGTTTTACCATATAATCATCCCCACCTTTTTTCAGCCCTAAAACGCGGTCTTCCACGGTATTTTTGGCAGACAGGAATAATATGGGGGTTTTATTATCCTTCAGCCGGATATTTTCACATACAGTAATACCGTCAATATTGGGTATCATTATGTCCAGTATCACCATATCATAACGCTCCTCACCAAATGCACGAATAGCGCTTGAGCCATCGCCTACGGCGTTTACAGCAAACCCCTCCAGTTCCAGGTTAAGTTTCAGATTATGGGCAAGCGAGGCTTCATCCTCCACTAATAATATTTTGTTTTTCATAAGTTTTACTACGTACAGTTTTATGCGGCCTTGGGCCGAAAGCTAATTTTAAATACAGTTCCTTTAGGTTTATTTTCAAGAATATTAATTTCTGCTTTGTGGTTGCCCGTTATCTGCTTCACAATATACAAGCCCAAACCGGTTCCTTTGGTGGTCCGGGTGCTTTCGCTGCCCAGCCGGTAAAACTTGGTAAACACGTTTACCCGTTCGTCTTTTGGTATACCCGGGCCTTCATCAGCTATGTACAAAGCAACCGCGTTATCCTCCCGTTCCAGGCTCACTTTTATTACCCCCCCTTTTGGAGTATATTTCAGCGCATTTTCAATAAGGTTATTAATGGCTATGGTTACCGAAAACACATCAATTTCCAGCTCAATATCATTCTCAATAGCGTCCTGAATATCGTAGCTGCCGCCGTATTTTTCAATATACTTTTCGGC
>DASPJH010000028.1:0-2494 GCA_035628715.1 Bacteroidia bacterium | reverse complement strand
GAGAAGTGCTGTATAACAAGGCTACGGGCTTCATGCATATGAATCATATGCAGGCAGTACTATCAAATACAGAAACCACCTACCGTATTGGCTCGGTTACAAAAATGTTTACGGCTACTATGATTTTGCAACTGGTGGATGAGGGCAAATTATCACTGGACACAAAGCTGGCTGAATATTACCCTAAAATAGCCAATGCTGATAAAATAACAATCCGCCAAATGCTGAACCATACATCGGGCATCCACAGTTTTACTGATGACAGTGTTTATCTTGAATATTATACCACCCCGCAAACACAGGAACAGCTATTAGACAGGTTTTATAAACTAACACCCGATTTTGAACCCGGCAAAGAGACTGGATACAGTAATACTGCGTATGTGCTGCTGGGTTATATAATCGAAAAAATTACCGGCAACACCTATGCGGAAGAATTGAAAAAGCGGATTACAAAAGTGGCTGACTTGGAAAACACGTATTATGGCGAAACAACTAAAGCCCGAAGAAATAATGAGGCTCATTCATTCAATTACGACGGGAAAGACTGGAAGGAAGCTCCTGAAACCGACATGAGTGTTCCCCATGGTGCAGGCGCTATAATTTCCACGCCTAATGATATGGTTAAATTTATAACAGCATTGTTTACCGGCAAGCTGCTGAAACCGGAAACTCTTGAACTAATGAAAACCTGTGATAAAAGCGGGTTTGGACTCGGTTGCATGAGCTTTGGGTTCCAGGATAAGGTGGCTTATGGGCACGGCGGCAGTATTGATGCTTTTGAATCGAACCTGGCGTTTTTCCCCGGAGACAGCCTGGCAGTAGCTGTTTGCAGCAACGGGCTTAACTACAGCATGAACCAGCTGATGATTGACCTCCTAAGCATTGTTTATAAAAACGATTTCCAACTGCCAATATTCACTGAGTTTATCCTGAATGCTGAAACCCTTGAAGCTTATAAGGGTGTTTATGCCGCACCGGGTTTTCCATTAAAAATCACCGTTACTCCCCAGGGTAACCAGCTAAGTGCACAGGCTACCGGTCAGCCGTCGTTTATCCTGGAAGCGCAATCGGAAACGCTGTTTAAGTTTGACCCGGCTGCTATAACTATTGAGTTTGTTAAGGATGAGAACGGAACGATAAACACTTTTAAATTTACCCAGGGCGGGTTTAAAACGGTGTTTGTGAAGGAGTAATTCCCCCTAAATCCCCTAAAGGGTACTTTTACCAGGGAGCTTCCCGGACGTTCACCGACTTCCTTTTTGTTTCCAGCCTAAAGCCCCTTCAGGGGTTGGGGGCATACAACCTCAACTCTACTATCTTCGTTTCTGAAGTATGAAAAAGCTATTGCTGCTCACAGTTTTCGCTTCAATAAACATGGTTGTTTATAGCCAGAAGCCCGGTCCGGATACGGTGTATTATAAGTGTGAAATAGACACAGGAAACAACTTTGCCCGAAACTTTTGTAATATAGAAATTGGACAGCTTAATTGGCCAGCTGAAAGTTGGGATTCTATTGGTAGTATAAATTACAAGTTTACAATTCAGTATCAAATTGATACACTGTGTAATATATTGAATGTTAAAGTTAGAAAGCCAAGTAAACACCATCTTGCAGAGAAAATACTTTTGCGAGAGTTTAAAGAATGCATACATATTGAATTCCTGAATGGAGTTCAAAATTACGGATGCCCGATTACGGCGAAAACGCAACCTCTGAGAGAGATTGATATCAAACTGTATTACTAACCCTTCACCGCCTTTACAAACAGTACTCCCTCCTGCCCTTCCGGTAACACTTCACCAGGATTTACATTATAACCGATGTTTTTTACCCATTCTATGGTAAAACCGCATTGCTCCAGCAGGCTTACTAAATTGTCTTTTTTAAAGTAATGCAGGTATGATACGGCTTTGCCACCGTATTTTTTATAAAACACATCGCCCGGCTCATAGCCCATTTCCGCTAAATGCAGCTCGTTATATAGTTTTACTGCCGGTGGTCCCCATTCGTTTTGGTCGTCAATGTTAAAAACATCCAGGTAAAATGGTGCACCCGGTAGCAGGTGGTCGTATACTTTTTTCAACGAAACCCGGCGCTCTTCCCAGTTGCATATATGCCCAAAAGCATACAAAAAGGTGGCAGCGTCAAAACCCGTCTGCTGTAAATCACACCTTACCCAGTCGCCGGCTATAGCGTCAATACCTGTAGATTGTGCTACCTCCGTCATTTCCGCGCTTATATCCACGCTGGTTATTTTAAAATTCCTGCCTGACAGTTCCTGAATATCCAGCGCCCTTCGGCCGGTTCCGCCTGCCAGTGCAAGCATGGTGTCCAGCTTATCCAGTTTTTTATAATCTTCTGCAATTATTTTATTTATACCGTCCAGGTATTGTTTGCGCTTTTTATGGGTACGGTCAAATTCATCATATTCATCGGCCTGCTCATCATAATACGCTGCAATCATACTGTCAATATCTCCGGGCGCAGGTT
>DASPJH010000027.1:0-6139 GCA_035628715.1 Bacteroidia bacterium | reverse complement strand
TTCAAACAGCGCCATTGCTGTTCATCAGCTTTTTTCCGTTATTTTTACTGCAGGATAAAATCCAGGAGGAAGGCAGGAAAAGAAAGGTTTTTTGGATATACGCTTACATAGCCATGATAACCTGGAACATCCTCACCACCTGGTGGCTGTGGTATGCATCCAAACCGGGGTTATTCCTGGCGGTTTTTCTTAACTCCGCCATGATGACGCTGCCCTGGCTGGCGTTTGACCTCACCCGCAAACGGTACGGAAATAAGCTGGCTTACCCCGCCTTTGTGGTTTACTGGCTGGCGTTTGAATACTGGCACCTTAACTGGCAGGTATCGTGGCCGTGGCTCACGCTGGGCAATGCCTTCAGCACCTTTACCAACTGGGTGCAGTGGTACGAGTATACGGGCTTTTTAGGCGGCAGCTTGTGGGTATTAATAGTAAACGTACTGGTATTTAAAATAACGGTGGATTATAACCGTACCCGTATTTTTTATTTAGCGGGATTGGTGGTTGTGCCAATAGCGGCATCGTATTTAATTTTAAATAAAATACAGGAAAATAAATCTGAGCACCCGGTAACCGTTTCCATCATACAGCCCAATATTGACCCCTATACCGATAAATTCGGCGGTATGACGCCCCAGCAGCAGGTGGACAGTATGATTGTGCTGGCAGAGCGAAGCATGACACCCGATACCCGGCTGGTGGTGTTTCCTGAAACGGCTGTTTTGGGGGACACCTACGGAATGGATGAAGGGCAGTTGGAAAATTATCCTGCTATAGTGCAGTTGCGTGATTTTTGCCGCCGCCACAAGGTCACTATTCTAACCGGTGCTGATACCTATTATTTTTATAAGCAGGGTGAAAAACGCCCAGCCACCGCCCGCAAATACCAAAACCAGGATATTTATTACGATTCTTATAATACCGCGTTGCTGGTAGACAGTAACACAGCCCTGCAGGTATACCACAAAAGCAAGCTGGTGCCAGGAGTGGAAATATTACCTTACCCGCAAATATTCCGGCCTATTGAGAAATTATTTGATTTGGGGGGCACTTCAGGCGCATTGGGTATACAAGACGATGCTGAAGTATTCACTACTTCCGATAGCTTAAAATTAGCCCCCATTATTTGCTACGAATCTATTTACGGCGATTGGGTGGGCAGTTATGTGCGGCAGGGGGCCAACCTTTTGTGCATTATAACCAACGACGGCTGGTGGCGCAATACGCCCGGCTACCGGCAGCATTTACTGTATGCCAAACTCCGCGCTATTGAAACCCGCCGCAATATTGTGCGCAGCGGTAATACGGGTATTTCGGCATTTATCAACCACAAAGGAGAAATTGAAGATCGTACCGATTGGTGGGTTCCGGCCTATTTAAATAATTCCACCTATCTAAAAACCGAAATGACATGGTACGCCCAAAACGGAGATTTTATCGGTAAGCTGTCGGCTTGGCTGGCTGCGTTTGTGCTGCTTTCAGCCATTGTAAAAAGTATTGTGAAAAAAGGGTACTGATTTTAATTTACTGCAGCAGAAAGAGGAATAAAAAAAGCCTGCTGCCTAGGCAACAGGCTTTTATCCAACTAACTAAAAATTAACTATTAATTCACCTTAATTTCCTGGTCGGTTTTTTGGGCGGAAGGAGATTTAGGCAGGGTAATAATTAATACCCCGTTTTCATGTTTCGCTGCAATGCTTGTGGCATCCACGGCACCGTTCAAATCCAGCACCCGCTCAAATGATTTGATGGGATACTCCTGCCGGATAAAATTGGGCTGGTAATTTTCGTCAATAATGCGGGTTCCGGTGATGTATAAAGTATCCGTTGCCACAGCCACTTTAATATCCTCTTTGGCAAAGCCCAGTGCATAAACATGCACCTCGTAATTAGTTTCGTTTTCTATAATGTTTACAGGCACATTGTGTTTGGGACGGCGGTATCCTCCCCAGCCCCTGAGGCCATGATGGTGATGGTGGTGCGGACCGCAACCGGGCCCGTAGCCATAATTAAATTTATTGTACATAATTGTTATGTTTAAATTTTAAACGTTATATTAATTTACAGTTTTAGCAGAGTCTGAAAACTGGTTGCGGTTATAATCGCAGTGGTTATAATGGCCATGATGCCCATAATGAGCATGATGGCTGTACCGGTGATGCCCGTAATAATTATAATTACAATGGCGCTGGCCTGCGGTGAACCACAGCGCGGCATAGGTTGCAGCAGCGGCTGCAATACCTATTAATACAGATGAAAATCGTTTCATAGTTATTAATCAATTTTAATTTCGGCGGCGTCTGTCGGCTTTTTGGGATATTCATTCCAGCCCCACTGGTTTCTTTTAAAGCGGTTGTACTGCTCATCGCTCATATTGCGGATGGAGTCGGCAAAGCGGGGCCCGTACCAGTAGCCGTTCCACCTGTTCCAGCGTCTCCACCAAAAGAACCTGAAAACGGCTCCGATGATGAAGAAAAACAGGAATACCCTGAGAATAAAAAATGGCATAAAAAACAAAGCTGCGCCTATAAGTATGCCTATAATAATGGGTTTAAAAATCCGGTAATACATGGTTTTTAACTGTTGGTTACAAATAGGAAGACGTGGCAACCGGATTTTTACTTTAATAACTTGATAAAAATTTTAAACCTGAGTTATACCGTATCTTTGACCTATATAATGACCAGCTTTTTTGATACCGTTTCACAATTGACCCACCTGACACCTGAAGGTAAGGACGCGCTGGCATCAGTACTGACATTAAAGGAAGCCGGGCGCGGCGAAGTGCTGCTAAACGTGGATTCGGTATGCAATTATGTGTTTTATATAGAAAGCGGCCTTACCCGTACCTTTTATTATAAAGACGGCAAGGATGTAACCGACTGGATAAGCACCGAAGGCACCTTTGCCGTTTCGATTGTAAGCTTTATAACCCGGCAACCCGACAGGCGCGGGATTGAGGCGCTGGAGAACTGCCGGCTATATGCTTTGCACTATGCCGATCTGGAGAAACTGTACAGCAGACACCACGACATAGAGCGCCTGGGCAGGCTGCTGGTGAGCATGGGGCTGATACAGCTGCAAAAACGGTTTGACGACCTGCATTTTGCCACCGCAAAAGAACGGTATATACAGATTTTAAATGAAACGCCAACACTTGTGCAGCGTGTGCCGCTGGGAATACTCGCTTCTTTTTTAGGTATTACCCAGGAAACCCTGAGCAGGATACGCAGCCAGGCGCATATCACTTTTTGACAATTGTCAAAGCGCTTGCAAAAAGGCGCCGGTAGTTTTGCATAAAAATTACCAGTTATGAGACTTGCAGCCATTGAAAAGCCAGGGAGCTTAGTATTAAAAATTGCTTATTATACAGCAGGAAACAGTTTGGCAAAGTATTATCGCCGTTAAAATTTATTTATTCCCGAGGTATTCCAATACTTAAAGTTTCGCTGAAAATTGTTTCTACAGATAAAAAACTAAGCCTTTCAAAAGAAACCCGGCATTTTATAAGGTATTATGCCTCGCACTTAAATAACTGCCCGTTTTGTTCAAATGCCATTGACTTTTCTGTTGCGAAAGAAAGCATTCAGCTCCAGGAATGGAAAGAGTTTATGAGTTTCCGCACCAGCAACCGGTTCACAGAAAAAGAAAAAGCCTTGCTGGCTTACCTGGAGGAGATAAACCTTACCAAATCAGCAACGGATGAAACATTTAGTGCACTTAAAAAACACTATACAGAAAAAGAAATTGTAGAAATTACCTGGGTAAATGCCACTGAAAATTACTTTAACCTGATGGCCAAGCCACTTGGCCTGCAATCAGACCGATTAATTTAATTTTTAATGAATACTATTATTCTGCCAGCGAATTATTATACAAGTAATACAGGTAGGCCTTTGTGCAATCAATTTTGCCCTGGTTCACAGTAATTTTCACATGGCTGATGCGCTGAAATGCCGTAATGCCGTTATCATCCTCACGCACAACCGGCCATGCCAAAATCTGGGCTTTTTGTTCTGCCGTACACAATGAATACGACTGAAGGGCCGCAAACAACTGTTCTTCGTGGGTGTCGTGCTCCTCATTTTTTGAAATGTGCAGCTCAATACCAAACTGCGGGGTTATAGAACCGTTTTCAAAATCCAGGTTTACGGCTGTAAAATCAGCCATGCTTACCAGCGCGGCCATTTTTTGCCCGTCTTCTGCAACCAATTGTATCCCTATGTCTTTCAAAAAATCAAACAACGCTGAGTTATCCAGTATTTTCATGCTCAGCCTCAACTGCTCATCCCTTCCTTTCATAACTGCCGCATAAGCAGGATAACCCGCAGTAGAAAGCTTTTGTATGCAGTTTTGCATGGCAGCTATATTTTCAGGTATAAGGTTTTTTGTTCCTACCACAGCAATGCTTTCATCCAGCCAGTTTTTCCAGAATGAGTCTGACTGGGAAAAATTCAGGTACAGGTAATGCGCCCGGTGCAAATCAAAATAAATGCTGGGAACGCCTTTAAAATCTGGCGACGATGTATCAAATTCCAGCCATATATTTTCAACGTTCCGGGGATTAAAAATTTCCACAGCCGTATTAAGCCTGCTGATAAAATCGGCCGCCCCCGGAAATGCAATGCTAAGCGCCTGCAATACCTCTTTATTGGTAATATCAACGGGAAGGGCAAAATCTACATCCCCGTCCGATTCAAAATGATATTCCAGGAAACCATCCTGCGCAAACGCAAGCAGATTGCTGATGTTTGCTATATTATCTGCCGATATTTTATTTACCGGTAATTTGATACCTTCAACAGCAGCTATAGCAGCTGTTTTATTTATTTGTTTTGCCTGAGTTGCCATAATTAAAGTTATTAATTTTTGATTACCAGTTTTTGGGATTCATATTTTTCTTAAACCAGTCAAATACGGATTTCATTGCATCATTTACCTGGTTGGCAGCGTACCCCACTCCTTCCAATACAGATTTTACTGCATTATCGCCCATGTTGTAAACATCTTTCATTGCCTGGGCAACAGCCGTGGCTGATGAGTTGTAAACATTTTTCATTACGCTGGCGGCCTCGTTGGCAGCAAACCCGGCATATTTAAGCGCCGAAGCTGCCGCACTTGCCGACACCCCGTATATGTCTTTCAGGCCACGGCCCACCTGTGAAGCGGTGAACCCTGCGGCCCTCATCACTTTTGCCATTGTTTGGGAGGAGTATCCAAACAGGCTTTTCATAACTGATGATACCTCGTCTACCGAGTATCCTATTGCACGCATAGTGCTGGCTACGGCCTGGCCTCCGTATCCGTAAAGGCTGTTAAGCATGCCTGCTACCTGGCTGGCGGCATAGCCGGCATCCCTAAGCGCCCCGGCCACCTGTGAGGCAGTGTAATGGAACGTGCTGCTTATAGCGCCTGCCACATCGTTAATGGCATAGCCCGCCCCTTTCAATGCCTGGGCAGCAGCCTTGGCTGACAGGCTATATGCGCTTGTTATACCTGCCGATACTTCGTTGGCGGCATACCCCAGTCCCTTCATCACACTTGCCACTTCCTGGGCGGTTGCTTTATAAGCGTCTTTCAGTCCCTGGGCAATTTCTCCGGCAGCATACCCGGCACCCTTCAGTGCGGCTGCCACCTGCTGCTCGGTAAGGTTATAGGCCGACCGTATGGCCTGCGCCGCCTGCCCTGCTGTGTACCCGGCATCGCGTAATACGCCAGCTACCTGTTTTTCTGAATAGCTGAATGCCGATTTAACGCCGGATGCCACTTCATTTGCTGCATACCCTGCCGATTTAAGCGCAGTGGCTACTCCCTGCCCCGCCAGGCTGTACGCATTTTTTAACCCGTCGGCTACCTCGGTTGCAGCATACCCCGCCTTGCGCATTACTGTGGCGGCAGCATCAGATGTTAAACTAAAAGCTGATTTCAGGCCGTTTGCCACATCAGCGGCTATATATCCGGCAGCTTTCATTGCCTGAGCCACACCGTCCGAAGTAAGTGAGTACGCCGACTTCAGGCCACCTGCCACTTCGCTGGCAGCATATCCCACGCCTTTAAGGGCGGCGGCCACTTTATCGGCCGCATAGCTGTACGCTGATTTTAACCCGGCGGCTACTTCTCCGGCTGTTTTGCCCGCTGCCTT
>DASPJH010000026.1:0-4573 GCA_035628715.1 Bacteroidia bacterium | reverse complement strand
CAGCGTTACGAGTGCGGCCAGCAGTATTAAAACACTATACTTTTTCATTCCAATTCTCTTTTTTTATAACACAGTTCTTTGTCGCCCTTCGAGTCCCGCCTTTCAGGCGCCTCAGGGTGACAAAAAATTGTTAACCTTTGTCGTTTCTACCTTCAAATTTAGCATTTATAAGCGTTGCCGCAACCATAGCTGCTGTTTCCGTGCGAAGGCGGCTTTGGCCCAATGATACGGGCATAAATCCTGCAGCTTTTGCCATTTCCACTTCCTGCGGGGCAAAATCACCTTCAGGGCCTATTAATACCAGCGTGCTTTCGGCGGTAAATGGCTGCCGGGGTAAAAACTCCGTGGTTTCGGCTTCGCAATACCCTATAAACAAATTACCTGTGCGTTTTGTAGTTATAAACGTTTTAAAACCGGTTAATTCATTTATAACCGGCAAATAATATTTCAGCGATTGTTTCATGGCCGACAGCGCAATTTTCTTTAACCGGTCGGTTTTAATAATTTTCCGTTCCGAATGCTCACACTGGATAAAAGAAATTTCTGAAACACCAATTTCTACCAGCTTTTCTACCATCCATTCCATACGGTCGGTATTTTTGGTGGGCGCTACAACAATATGAGGAAAAGTTACAGGCTTATCAAACGTTTGGGTTGCGGTTATCACCGCTTCGCCGCTGTGCTTTGCAATATTTTTTATTTCTGCTGAATAGAGGTGCCCGTTACCATCGGTAACAGAAATTATATCCCCTTCTTTTTTCCGGAGCACCTTCAGGTGGTGAAACTCATCTTCCTCCAGCACTATGCGGTTTTCCTGGATATTTTCGCTGTAAAACAACTGCATACAGGGGGCAAAGGTAGGGTTAGCGGCCAAATCTTTTCAGGTCTATGGCCTTAAATGTCCATTCGGGCGTTACCAGCTCACTCCCAAAATCATCATAAAACCAGGGGTCGTTGTTTTTTTCAGGATTTTTTAAAATATGAATTTCCTGGGCCGGCATATAACTCTGTGCCAGCATAAACGCTTTGCGCCCGGTGGTTTTATTTAAAGCCACATCAACCACAATTACTGCATGCCCGTATGGATAGCCGGTTTGTATAAATACATCGCCCGGCTGCAGTTCATGCAGGGCTATTTTGTGCAGCTCGCCGTTCAGCGACAGGGTTCCGGCATAGGTAAACACCATATCCAGGTATTTGCGGAAAACTTTATAGCCAAAATCTTTCTGAGCCGTATTTTTACTCCAGCGCACGCTGTTATGTATCACCACGGGCCTGCTGCCGTTGGCATAAGCGGTATACTCGGCTTTTTCGCCGTTGGTAAATTTAAAATGTATTTTATCATACAGCTGGTTGCTGTATAAATATTCGGCACGCAGGCGGATAACGGCATCCGCGCACTGTTGTAAATCCTTTTTGCCCACATCCATTTTAACTACCGCATACTGTGCATCCTGGTTGTCTTTCTCCAGCCCGTTATATAACAATACAGTTTTGTCTTCTTTCAGTTCCAGGCTGCGCAGGTAGTATGTAAACGTATTGCTTTCAGCAACCTCTCTTTCAAATCCCCGGGGCGCCGGAATTTCCTGCACGGTGGCGTAATCACCGGGCTCTATTTCCCGGTTTTTTTCATCACAGCCCAAAATAGTCATCACCACCCAAAAGAAAATACTCATAGGCAACAGGTTTTTATAGTATGTATATATGCCGGGGTTCATATCCGGGGATTACTTAGTATAAAGTATTTAGGTATATAGTAGAAGGTAACGGACCGTCCACCCTGTTATACCTAATACCTTCTGACTAATAATTATCTATAATCAATACTATACTTTTTTACTCCACCCATAATCATGCCGCCGTTGTTGAAAAATCAACCACTTTGTTCTTTTTTTCGACATTTTATAGACGAAAAATTTATCCACACCGGGTAGTAGTGTGGAAATATCGTTTACTTTTGTTTAACGAAATATATTAAGAAATATGTCTGATAATAAAGAAAAGTTGAAAGTTTTACAGGCGACTATTGAACGCCTTGAAAAATCATACGGTAAGGGTGTGGTGATGAAGATGAGCGATGACCGTGTGGAAAACGTGGATGCTGTTTCCTCCGGTTCTCTGGGGCTGGATATAGCGCTTGGTGTGGGAGGTTTTCCAAGGGGAAGGATAGTAGAGATATACGGCCCTGAATCATCAGGTAAAACAACGCTGGCCATGCATTGCATTGCCGAAGCACAGAAAAAAGGCGGTATATGCGCCATTGTGGATGCCGAGCATGCTTTTGATAAAAACTACGCGGAAGCGTTGGGCATTGATACCGATAACCTGCTGATATCTCAACCGGATGACGGTGAGCAGGCGCTGGAAATTGCCGATAACCTTATCCGCTCAGGAGCTATTGATGTGCTGGTGATTGACTCAGTGGCGGCCCTGGTGCCCAAAGCTGAGATTGAAGGCGATATGGGCGACAGTAAAATGGGCTTGCAGGCCCGTTTGATGTCTCAGGCGTTAAGGAAACTGACCGGTACCATTAATAAAACCGGCTGTATATGTATCTTCATCAACCAGCTGCGCGAGAAAATAGGTGTGATGTTTGGCAACCCCGAAACTACCACCGGTGGTAATGCGCTTAAGTTTTATGCTTCGGTGCGTTTGGATATACGCCGCATAGGCCAGTTGAAGGAGGGTATGGAAATAGTAGGTAATCGCACCAAGGTAAAGGTGGCCAAAAACAAGGTGGCGCCCCCCTTCCGCGTGGTAGAATTTGATATTATGTATGGCCAGGGTATTTCACGCATGGGCGAAACCATTGACCTGGGCGTGGATTACGACATCATTAAAAAGAGCGGCTCGTGGTTCAGCTACGGCGAGACCAAACTGGGGCAAGGCCGTGATGCCGTGAAACAGATACTGAAGGATAACCCGGATATGGCCGAGGAGATTGAAGGCAAAATCCGCGAGATTGCCAAATCGGGCTTGAAGATTAAAGCCGAAGTAGACTAACCCCAATAAACTAATTATATATACAGCCCCGGAACTCACAGCTTCGGGGCTTTTTTTATTATCCCTAGCTCTTCGTTTGGGGGCAGTACTATCCTAAATCTTTACTTACTTTGCCCCAGCTAATGATAACATACCACCGCCATACCCGCAAACCCAACGAGGTGTTCACCATACTGCTGCCCAGCTGGAACAATAAGGCTTACCTGGTAAAGTGTATTGAGAGTATCCGTAAAAACTCCGCTTTCAGTCACCAGGTGGTGGTACATGTGAACGACGGCAGCGACGGTACCCTGCAATGGCTGGAAAACGAAAAGATTGACTACACCCACAGCAAAGAAAATGTGGGCATCTGCTACGCCCTGAATGCTGCCCGCACGCTGGCCCACACGGATTACATAGTATATATGAACGATGATATGTATGCGCTGCCGGGTTGGGATAAACAACTGATGGAGGAGATTGAAAAAGCGGGGCATACGCTGTTCTTCTTTTCCTCAACCATGATTGAGCCTTATGAGAGTGGTAACCCGGCCGTTATAGCGCCCAATGATTATGGCCGCGACCTGGATACTTTTAAGGAGGAACAGCTGCTGAAAGATTTTGCCGGCTTTTCAAAAGGCGACTGGATGGGGGCCACCTGGCCGCCCAACGTGGTGCATATTTCTACCTGGGACCTGGTAGGCGGCTACAGCACCGAGTTTTCGCCCGGCATGTACAGCGACCCGGATTTTACTATGAAGCTATGGCATGCCGGGGTGCGCCTTTTTAAAGGAGTGGCTGCCAGCAGGGTATATCATTTCGGGTCTAAATCAACTTTACGAATTAAAAAAAATAACGGCTACCGGCAGTTTATAAAAAAATGGGGAATTACACCCGGCCTGCTGAATGACGTATATATAAAACGTGGACAGCCATTTACCGGCCCCGCCCCCGAACCTGAAGAAACCGGGAATATTAAAATCCAGAAGCTAAAGGCCCGTATCAAGAGTATTTAACACTCTTTACTCTGTATTTTATTGGCTTTAACAGGGCTTATAAACAAATTATTTTCAGCGTATTCAAAACAAAAAATTAAAAATCAGCATTCACGTTATATTATAGCGTATGCGTTCGATTCTTTCTTTCCTATGGTTTTTTCCCTGCCTTTTAAAAGCGCAGCAGGTGGCTGTTGGCCTGCCCGCCATGAACGTGCTGTACATTGGCATGGACAACGAAGTGAAAATTGCAGTAGCAGGCTACAAAACCAAAAAACTGGTAAAGGAGTTTACAGGCGGCGATATTATTGAGAAAAAAGATAAGCTGTATTTGCGGGTATATAACCGGGGCGAAGCAATACTAAGGGTTGGCATTAAAAAGAAAAAAGAGACCCTTTGGCTGGACAGCATGGTATTCAGGATACATAAAATTGTATTACCGGAACCACAACTGGGCACCCTGCAAAACGGTTCGGTGGAATCAGTTGCTACCATACGGGCAAATGCAACCCGGGTATATGTGGGATTGGGAAGTATGGATATTAACCCTCGGTTTACCGCCGAAAAATTCACTATTACCTTGGTAGACTCCTGCT
>DASPJH010000025.1:0-4019 GCA_035628715.1 Bacteroidia bacterium | reverse complement strand
CGGTCATTGGTTCAGAATTCTACGGATATTACTACCATTCTTGACGAAAGGGGCCACACTGTTTATGAAAGCCCTTCATTTTACCGGACATTTGGTTATAAGGAAGAGGAAGTGCTGGGCAAGAACATATTTAATTTTATTCACCCGGAAGATATTGAGAAGGCTGCTTACGAGCTTACCAAAGGAGTGGAAAGGGGTGGAATTTCAGACCCTATAGAATTCAGGATACGCCACCGCAACGGAAGCTGGCTGTATGTGGAAAGTGTTGGTAATAACCTGCTGAGTGTGCCGGGAATTGAGGGCATTGTAATAAATTCAAGAGACATTACGGATAGAAAAGACGCTGAAGCGAAAAGCGAAAAACTGAAAGAGTTTTACGAAGAAATACTGAATAAAATTCCGACCGATATTGTGGTATTTGACAACCGCCACAGGTATGTTTTTATTAATGAAAATGCTATTAGAGACCCCGAAAAACGGGCCTTTTTGATAGGAAAAGACGATTACGATTACTGCGAGACCTATGGGAAAGATATTGCTATAGCCCACGAACGCAGAGCCGTATTTAATAAAGTAGCCTATACCAAACAGCAAATAGAATTTGAAGAATTTTTTGAAAATGGCGGCCGCAAAGTATGGATGCTGCGACGCATGTACCCCCTGCTGGATGCCAAGGACGAGCTGAAAAACATGATAGGGTTTGGGTTTGATATTTCCATACGCAAACAGGCGCTGCAAAAGCTGGAAGAAAGCGAACAACGGTTATCATTAGCTGTAGAGGCCGCAAAACTGGGTATTTGGGACTGGGACCTGCAAACGGGTAAACTGCTTTGGGATAGAGGGATGTACCGGATATTTGGTATTGATCCCGGGGATTTTAATGAAGACTATGAAGCTTTTGAAAAAACCCTGCATCCCGATGATAAAAAAAGAGTGTTTGATAGTGTTCAGGAAACCATCAGTGGGGTAAAAGGAGATTTTTCTGAGACATTCCGCATCCATTCAAAATCAGGTGAAGTTAAATATGTTGCCGCTTACTCCAAACTCATTAAAAATGAAATTGGCCAGCCCGTTCGCATGATTGGGATAAACTTTAATATTACCGACAATAAGCTGGCGGAACAGAAAATATTAAGATCTCAGTCTGAACTGGAAGAAGCCCAGCGGATTGCCCGAATAGGAAGCTGGGAAGTAGATATGGGCTTGCAAAAAGTTACCTGGAGCAAGGAAATGTATGAGATATATGAAGTAGAGGTAACTTTTGAACCGACTTTCGATAATTCCCTCAGTTTTTTTACGGATGATACAAGGGAGGCTGTGGTAACCGCTTTTGAGCAAGCTGGTACCAGTATGAACCCATTTGATATTGAAGCGATGGCCCAAACTGGTAAAGGCAAGTTAATTGATGTACGCACCAAAGGGGTTCCGACCGTTGACGCTAACGGCGCACTGCGCGTGAGTGGCATTTTACAGGACATCAGTAAGGAAAAAACTGCCGAACGCCAGCTGAAAGAGTACACCCAGGACCTGGAACGCATTAATAAAGAGCTGGACCAGTTTGCGTACATCGTTTCGCACGATTTGAAAGCTCCCCTGCGGGCTATCAATAACCTGAGTACCTGGATTGAAGAAGACCTGGAGGGTAAGCTGGAAGGCGAAACACAGTACCAGTTTAAGCTGCTGCGTGGCCGTGTAAGCCGGATGGAAGACCTGATAAACGGTATTCTCAATTACTCACGAGCCGGGCGTGTTAAAGTTAACCCTGGGAATGTGGACGTGCTGAACCTGGTGAACAGCTTAATCGAGTTCCTGTCGCCGCCGTCCAATTTTAAAGTAACAGTAACCGGCGATTTCCCTGTTCTTCATACCGAAAAAATACTGCTTGAGCAGGTTTTCAGTAACCTTATCAGCAACGCCATTAAGTATAACAAGAACCCTGAACCGGAAATCAGTATTACCTGTGAGCCTGACGGAGCTTTTTACCGTTTCGGGGTAGCTGATAACGGCGACGGAATTGAACCGGAATACCACGAGAAGATATTTGTGATCTTTCAGACGCTGGAAGCCCGCGACAAGGTTGAGAGCACCGGTGTAGGCCTTGCCATTGTTAAAAAAATCATCGAAGAAAAAGGCGGGCAGGTTTGGGTGGAGTCAGCCAAAGGGCTGGGTGCTAAGTTTTATTTCACCTGGCCCCGGTAAGGCAACATTAAAACTTTACCGAAATTCCGGTCATAAAATGGCGTTGAGGCATGAAGCGAGACGAGTCATTAGGGGGCGTACCCGCCGAACGCGAATCCCGTGGGTCTGGGTACGAGGGGTCGCGCCATTCGCTGGGCACCGGGTCGCCAGGCGCCCAGGCACGGCCGGTTACCGGGTTCACACGCGCGGTATTCTTGATATTCAGGATATTAGTAATTTCCAGTGTCCAAGATAACTGCACTTTCCCAATTTGCCACCATTTGCGGAAGTTAAAGTCAATCCAAAACTGCGATTGCCCGATTTTTGAATAGCGGGCATCCGGATTTTGATCCTGTATATAGATGGGGCGGCCGGTAGCCTGTTCATTGCCCTGCAGTATATAAGGCGTGTAACGGATACCGGTGCGGAAAACGCCTTCCACATAAAACGCCATTTTGTTAAGCCATTTGTGGCCCCAATAGCCATCCTTACGGTTCAGTATAAAAAGATGGTTGGTTTTTACGTCCCACGGGCTGCCCCAGGGCATATTGAATTCACGGGTATCCTCGCGGTTGCCTTCGCCCAATATCTCCTTCAGGCTGGATGATGCCGACGAGCTTTGGCCGGTAGCTACCATATACGCTACAGAAAGCTGACCCTGGTACCACTTGCCTATGCGTTTCAGGTAGCCAGCCTCAATACCGCGTATACGGGCATAATCGCTGTTGATACGCATAGAACGGGATACCTCTCTGCCCGATACATCCTTAACCAGGATACGGGTAGTGGTAATAAAATCATAATTATCACGCCAGTAGGCCGACAGGGTTAAAATATCGTTATCGGTAATCTCCGTTTTAAGGCCCAGTTCATACGATATGCTTACTTCAGGATTCAGGCTGGGATTACCCAAACGGGCCACTGTAGAGCGGTCGCTGTAAAAAGGGTCAAGACCAGTATATACGTACGAAGGGTGTGGCAAAATGGTGCTGTGCCCGTAGTTAAAAAACAGCATCTGCTTTTTACCGATAGGAAAAGAAGCCGCCACCTTAGGCAGGAAGCGGAATTTAAACCTGCGCCCGAATATGGGTGTAGAACCATCAATATAATCCTGGCGTATTTCGTCCCGTATTTGTGAGCGCGGGTCGGCTACAGCATCATCTACATACTTGCCGGGCATCCAGTACTCCAAGCGGGCGCCTACCTCGGCAATCAGGCCTTTATAACGGATACGGTCGGTAACAAACAAACCGCCGCGCGAAGGTTTAACTCTCCAAGCTTCGCTGTAATCGCCCAGCCGGTACGATTGGGTAAGCCCGCCGCTAGCCAGCTGTATAGGTGCCCCCACCCAGGGACGGCCAATATCAATCCATTGCAAATCCTGCATCTTCACTTCCAAACCAAAAGAAAGTCGATTCAGCGAGTTGTCTTCTTTATTAATAGTAAAGTAATTACCAACGGCCTTAAAACTGTATTCCTCTATAAAGTGGTCGTGCCAAAGGGTAGCAATACCGCCGTTGTTATACAGACCGGGCCCTGGGTTTACAAACACCACGCTGTCGCCAGCATTGTACACAGTAACCGGAAACTCAACTATTGAGTTAGGGTCAAACTCATAATCGACGTTGGAAGGACGCCAGGGCCTTCCGTTGGCATCCGCCCGCAATCGGGCAAAAAACCGTGAAGCTATTACTTCGTAGTTAAAACGCTTGGCGAGCAGGTGTTTAAAGTTCACAATGGCCAGGTTAGCATCGTGGGTGTAAGTATTAGCGTTATCCATCTGCTGCTGGAACAGGAACTGGTAACCGGGCGAAAAAGGAATATCGTTTCCGGTAATGCGC
>DASPJH010000024.1:0-2547 GCA_035628715.1 Bacteroidia bacterium | reverse complement strand
TACTGTCGCCGGTATGTATGCCCATTGGGTCAAAGTTTTCAATGGTACATATCACAGCTATGTTATCGTTGGCATCACGCAGCAACTCCAGTTCGTATTCCTTCCAGCCAAAAACGGCCTTCTCTACCAGTACTTCGTGAGTTGGAGAAGCAGTAAGACCACGGGTAAGGGCGGCATCAAATTCTTCTTTCTTCATCACAAACCCGCCGCCGGTTCCACCCAGGGTATAGGATGGACGGATTACCAGCGGGAATCCGATTTCCTGGGCTATCTCTTTACCTTCCAGAAATGAATTAGCCACCCGTGACGGTGCCACCTCAATTCCCAGGTCTATCATCAGCTGGCGGAATTGTTCCCGGTTTTCGGTACGCTCAATAGCATCAATATCCACACCTATAATGCGCACATTGTATTTTACCCAAAGTCCTATCTCATCCGCTTCTTTGCAAAGGTTAAGAGCCGTTTGTCCGCCCATGGTAGGCAGTACGGCATCAATATGTTTCTCCTTCAGTATTTGTTCTATAGACTGAACGGTGAGCGGCAGCAGGTATACATTGTCAGCCGTTACAGGGTCAGTCATAATAGTAGCCGGGTTAGAGTTGATAAGGGTTACTTCTACCCCTTCTTCTTTCAGCGAGCGCGCAGCCTGGCTGCCTGAATAGTCAAACTCGCAGGCCTGGCCTATAATAATGGGCCCGCTACCGATAATTAATACTGATTTTATAGAGGAATCTTTAGGCATGTGAAGGGTACGTAAAAAATTGGGCGAAGATAATTTAAAAAAGAAAAAACGGAAGGGTTTGTTGGTAAACACTCAAATCGCAACGGCAATCAACTATTCCGCTTGTTAACTTGTTTAGCCTTTCAGGGTAGAATTATTAATGCGCACTTGTTACTTTTGCGCCCGGTTACAATTTTAAATAAACACTTACAAATGGCTAAATACAAGGTTTCTGTGGCAAAGGGGGACGGCATAGGTCCCGAAATTATGGACGCTGTTATCTCCATCTTTGATGCAGCTAAGGTGGACATTGAATACGAATATGTGGACATGGGCAAGGATGTTTTCCTGAAAGGCCATAGCACGGGCATGACAGATGAAGCCGAGCGCAGCATAGAAGCCAACGGCATTTTGTTTAAAGGCCCAATGGAAACACCAAAGGGCAAGGGAATGAAAAGTATAAACGTGACCGCCCGCAAGGTATGGAGCACGTTTGCCAACAAACGCCGTTTCCAGACGTTGGAGGGCGTGGAAACCGTCTATTCAAAAGCGGGTATCCCCATTGATATTACCATTATCCGTGAGAATATTGAAGGTACTTACGGGGGTATTGAGCACCTGAACACCAGCGATGTGGCTTTGTGCCGCCGTTTTATAAGCCGCCCGGGCAGTGCACAAGTACACCGTTTTGCTTTTGAGCTGGCCCGCCGCCAGGGAAACAAAAGCGTGGTGTGCGGCCATAAGGCCAACATTATGAAAGTTACCGACGGGATGTTTTTGGAAACCTTTTACGAGGTAGCCAAGGATTACCCGGAGATTGAAGCTAAGGACGTGATTATTGACGACCTGTGCATGAAGCTGGTGGTGCGCCCTAACGATTATGAGATAGTGGTGCTTACCAACCTGCAGGGCGATATAGTATCCGACCTTTGCGCCGGACTGGTGGGAGGTTTGGGTTTTGCTCCTTCGGCCAATATTGGCGAGCGCGTTTCTATTTTTGAAGCCGTACACGGTACTGCACCGGATATTGCCGGTAAAAATATTGCCAACCCCACCTCGTTGTTATTAAGCGGTATTATGATGCTGCGACACCTGGGCTTTTACAAAGAGGCTGACTCTATTGAGAACTCGCTGCTGTATACACTGGAAAGCGGAGTGCACACGGGTGACTTTGGCGATAAATCAACTCCTGCAAAAAACACTACGGAGTTTGCACAGGAAATTATTAAAAACATGGGGCAGCTACCAACAAAAACTACTCCCCGCCGCAGCCCGGCTATGGAGTATACCTGGATGAAACCGGTATTTCCTGAAAAACAGCCCATGCTGAAAAGTAACATAACCACTAAGAAAACCCTGGTTGGCGCTGATTATTTTATTGAAAGCGACGAACTGGCCGATGAAATTGCAGCTAAAATATTGCCTTTAATACCCGAAGGTTTTGAATTGCAAACCATCAGCAACCGTGGCACACAGGTGTGGCCCACAGGTTCTATACTTACTGAGTGTGTAAACCACTACTGCATGCGCATTATGGCCAAAGGCCCTGAAGGCACTACCCAACCCGCCATATTTGATATTGCCAAAATAATAACTGAACATTACTACATCACCTCCACTGAAATGCTGGTAAATTTTGGAGATTTGAGAGGCTACAGTTTGGTGGCGGGGCAGTAAAATAATTTTTTTTAAATAAATAAAAGGGGCTGTCTCAAAAGGCAGTTCCTTTTATTTTTTTGTTGGCGTTTTAAAATTGGATTTCAAATTGGAAAAACTGGTAATAGGATTTGTGGAAGGATGATAGTGGGTATTTTTATTAAAAAAGC
>DASPJH010000023.1:0-4003 GCA_035628715.1 Bacteroidia bacterium | reverse complement strand
AAAACCAGTACGAAAACCGCAAAACCCAGGTGCTGGTATCGCGCATACGGGATGTACAGTATACCGTGGTGGACAGCGAGTTTGAAGCCCTGCTGCTGGAAAACAACCTTATTAAAGAATTCCAGCCCCGGTACAATATTGACTGGAAGGACGATAAAAGCTACCCGTTTATCCGCCTTACGCACGAGCGGTTTCCCAAAATTTTCCCAACACGCAACCCGGTTAAGGATGGCTCGGAATATTTTGGGCCGTATGGGTCGGTGCGGATGATGCATACCATGCTGGAGCTGGTGCGCAGTGTGTACCCCATGCGCAACTGCAACCTGAATTTGAGCGAGGCCAATATCCGCGCGGGCAAATTTAAAACCTGCCTGGAATACCAGATTGGCAATTGCAAAGGCCCCTGCGAAGGTTTGCAAAGCGAGATTGACTACATGCTGGCTATTGAGAACGTACGGAAAATATTAAGGGGCAACGTGGGCGAGGTAATACAGTATTTAAAAACGGAAATGGCGCTGGCTGCCTCAGAGCTGCGGTTTGAGGTGGCGGCGGAGTATAAAAAGAAACTCGATATACTGGAAAATTATAAGGGCAAATCCACCGTAGTGACACAGGTGAGGGACGATGTGGATGTGTTTAATATTGCTGATTCGGGTAAATCGGCCTTTATTAATTATTTAAAGGTTAACCACGGAATTATTATCCAGACGCAAACGCTGGAGTATAAAAAGCGCATGGACGAAATGCCTGAGGAGCTGCTGGAAATGGCCATTGCCGAAATGCGTAACCGCTACAACAGTAAGGCGAAAGAAATTATTGTTCCTTATGAGCTGGATATTCAGGCAGAGAATATAAAATTTACCGTTCCTAAAAGCGGGGATAAAAAGAAACTGCTGGAATTATCCCTTAAAAATGCACTGGTTTATAAAAACGATAAAATAAGCCAGAATGAAAAATTAAACCCGGATTTAAAAATAGAGCGGGTATTAACGCAAATGAAAAACGATTTGCGGCTTACCGAGCTCCCCGCCCATATTGAGTGCTTCGACAACTCTAACATACAGGGTAAATACCCCGTTTCGGCTATGGTATGCTTTAAAAATGCCAAAGCCAGCAAAAAGGATTACCGGCATTTTAATGTGCGCACGGTAGAAGGTCCGGACGATTTTGCCACCATGCGCGAAGTTATAACCCGCCGTTATAAACGGTTGGTGGAAGAAAATGCTCCTTTGCCCCAGTTAATTGTAATTGACGGTGGCAAAGGCCAGCTGAGCGCGGCTGTTGAATCGCTCAAAGAACTTAATTTGTATGGTAAAATTGCTGTAATTGGCATTGCCAAACGGTTGGAGGAAATCTATTACCCCGAAGACCCTTTTCCCCTTTATATTGATAAAAAATCGGAAACCCTGCGGATTATCCAGCAAATGCGGGACGAAGCGCACCGCTTTGGTATCACCCACCACCGCAGCCGTAGGGATAAAGGCACGCTGGTAACCGAACTAACCGGTATTAAAGGCATAGGCGATGAAACTTCCCGTTTGTTATTAACCCACTTTAAATCCGTCAAAAAAATACGCGAAGCCAAGCCTGAGGAGATTGAGGCGCTAATTGGAAAATCAAAAAGCAAATTGTTGATGGATTATTTTAGCGGTTGATAATACCCGGTCATTCCCGCTTGTTTCGGAGAATCTATTGTGATACCGACTGCACAGATTCCCCGAAACAAGTCGGGAATGACAGACTTAACCGTCCCCATTAGCAGATTTCTCGTTAGCACATTAAATCACTGCCTCACAAACAATGCTTTCAGCTCGGTAGCATCGTCGGGTTTCATGCGGCCGGCAAGTATCAGGCGCAGCTGGCGGCGGCGTAATGCCCCATCATAGCGTTTTACCTCGTCTTCGCTTTCAGGCTTCAGCTCGGGAACATGAATAGGGCTGCCATTACCGTCCACGGCTACAAAGGTGTAATAGGCCTCGTTGCATTTCACCCGTTTGCTGCGGGGTATGTTCTCGCTCCACACCTCAATAAACACCTCCATACTGGTTTTAAACGAGCGGCTCACCTTGGCAGTAAGCGTTACCACATCGCCCAAAGCAATACTTTCCTTAAACGATACACTGTCTACCGAAGCGGTTACCACTGTGCGGTTGCAATGCTTTTGCGCAGCAATTGCCGATACAATATCCATCCAGAAAAGCAGGCGTCCGCCCATAAGATTGCCCAGCGTGTTGGTATCGTTGGGCAATACCAGTTCGTTCATCACCGTGTATGAGTCGGTAGGCGTTTTGTGTTGTGCCATAGTTTTTCTTCCCATCAGCCTTTGTATACTGGCAAAGGGCAGTAATTGTTTTTTATTCGTAAATAAGTTTAACCTTGGGCGTAGTAGGGTGGCTTTGGCAGGTAAGTATGTACCCCTGCGCAATTTCGCTGTCGCTTAGCCCCTCGCGTTCGTCCATTTCCACTTTACCTTCCGTCAGGCGGGCGCGGCACGTAGTGCACACACCAATCTGGCAGGCATAGGGAGGGTCCAGGTCGTTTTCTTTGGCAGCTTCCAAAATGGTTACCCCAGGCGGGATGGTTATCTCTCTTGTTTTTCCGTTCAGCGTGATTTCAGCCTTTTGGCCGCCCCCTGTTTCCTCTTCATCATATACCGCAGGAATACCGGCTGGTTTAACAGTTTCTTTCGGCGAGCTTCCGGTAGGCGAGGTAAAATACTCGGTATGCACCTTATCACCTGAAACGCCCAAAGTAGCAAGGGCCAGCTTCACAGCGTCCATCAGTCCTGCCGGGCCGCATATAAAATATTCGGCCGAATAGCCATCCACCCGTGTTTCGCGGGTAAGGGCCATAAAATCCTCGGGGTTTTGCCGTCCGCTGCGGCCTGTCCAGCCTGCCGGCGGGTTATCAAAACAATGGATCACCCGGAAACGGTGGCCTTCATTGGCCTCAAAATTTTTAATCTGCTGATCAAAAATCACGCAGTCTGCACCCTGGTTGCAGTATATAAGCGTTATCCTGCTCTGCAGCTCCATATCCAGCACTGTTTTGGCGATGGACATTATTGGTGTGATTCCGCTGCCCCCGGCATACAACACATAATGCTTTTTGTTCACTGCATTTACATGCGCTGTAAACTTGCCCATTGGCGGCATTACCTGTATTACCTGACCTTCAAAGGCATCATCGTACATATAGGTGGAAAATATGCCACCTGGTACTTTTTTAATGGTAACGGCAGGGTCGGCATCGGTAATGGGACTGCTGCTGAAGGAGTAAGCCCTTCTTATTTCTTTGCCGTTAATTACTGTTGAAAGAGTAAGGTACTGGCCCGGCAGGTAGGTAAACTTTTCCTTTAACTCTGCTGGTATATCAAAAGCAAACGTTGCCGCATCTTTGGTTTCGCGGGTAATTCGCTTAATTCTCAGGGGGTAAAACAGTTCTGACATTGGTAAAAAATGAAACTAACAGGCGTTAATTCCGGCGCGCAAAGTTACCCGTTTACAGGCTAAGAACAAAATTAAAGCTATCGGCCAGTATTCGACTCCCAGTTTAGTTGGGTGTTTCTCCAATAGGAATTTCAACCTCATATAAAATTTTAATTTTTAAATGCTGATGTCACTAGAACACCAAGGGTTTCAGCGCCCTTCCCACCCTGTCATTCCGTAGGAATCTTCCCCCGACCTGGGTAAATTCTACCAGTTGCCCACGCCGGGAGGAGATCCTTACAGGATGACAACGGGGGCAGTAACTTTTAAAAGTTGATGTCACTAGAACACCAATGGTTACAGCCCGCTCCCCATCCTGTCATTCCGCAGGAATTTTCCCCCGATCTGGGTAAATTCTACCAGTTGCCCACGCCGGGAGGAGATCCTTACAGGATGAACTGTGTTAAAAAGCAAATTTTGGTTGATAATTTTGCTGATATTCCTGTCCACTTTTTCCTATTGCGAATGCCTGTCTGATTAGCTTACTGGCTATTGCAACGTTAATAACTTTATTA
>DASPJH010000022.1:0-2581 GCA_035628715.1 Bacteroidia bacterium | reverse complement strand
CATGCCAGCAATACTAAGCGCACCAGGTTTCCCAAATGGATAATCAATATTCCGGCAACGGTAAAAATTGCAAGCCGCTTAAATCCACCCCAATAACCTACTAAAAATGAAAAAAATAAATAAAATATGGCTACGCCGTTGCAGCCCTCGTACACCTCAATACCCGGTTTTTCATTAATCCATACCCTTACGCTGTTAGCCCCTTCAAGCACTTCGGTTCTTACGTTATCATAAAAAAACCGGAGTATAAATACCACCTGGTTGGCAACACTGTAAGTTGCAGGGTCAGGGGTGTTGGTGTAATTTTTCAGCCAAAAGCCATACAATGTACTAAGCACAAAATAGGTGGCGCAAAGACGAGCCAGGAAAAAAATGGCAGGTTTAAATTCGTTATAAAAATCCTTAATCTTTTGTAACACTTCGTAAATAATTTTGATATATTATTCGCGCCAGCCTAAAGGGCATAAGCCTCACCACAATTCTTACAACGACATTGGCAATAAAATGATGAAACCCTATTAATCCTTCTTTTAAAAAAACTGATATCGCTTTAATATCGTTTAACAATGCACCAACTCCCAGCCTGCGATTATAGTTCTGGCCTTGAGTATACACAAGTACTTTAGGGATATTAGCTGATTTATATCCCTTTTTAAACATTCGCAACCAAAGATGCCAGTCTTCAGCAAAATAGAAATTTTTATAACCTCCGGCGTCTTGTATGTCTGCTTTTTTGTAAAACACCGTTGGATGGCTGTGAGGATTACGAAATTTAGAAAAAGCGATAATTTTTGAAAAATCAGCAGGCACCTTTCTTACAAAGTTTTTTCCCTTATCCGATTTTTCTGCATAATACGTTCCCACAAGGCTCAAGCCCGGATTACTTTGCAAATAATTTACCGTTTCTTCAAACCGGGTGGCATAAGCTATGTCATCGGCATCCATACGGGCAATCCATTCAAAAGAGCAGTTTTTAATCCCTTCACTAAGTGCAGCCCCAATACCCCGGTGCTTTTCGAGGGAGATTAATTTAACTTCAGGATAGATGGAAATATCGGAAAGAATAGCAGCTACCTCATCATTGACAGGGCCGTCCCGTACTATTACAATTTCTTTTGCATGCAGGGTTTGGTTGAGCATGCTTTTCAGGGCATTCCCAACTTCCTCACCTGTGTTTCCTATGTATACAGGCATCAGTACAGAAAAATCAAAACCTTGCACCGGCAAACTTTATGCAATAATAGTACCTGCGGAAAGTGTTCCCAAGTTGCAGTTTTTCAAGTGCCGCAGATTTTTGAGCTCATACCTTTGTAATATTCCTCGTTAACCTGTGCCATTATTGAAATACCTGCTCGCGGGATCGTTGTGGAAAAATCACCTATGACCGCATCGTGGCTCATTACTACCTCCCTGTTTATCAACCCAAATTTTCCAATGGTAATATTGATGATAAAACAGAGTTGGCGTATTATACCGTGCTAATAAGCTCATTTCCGGCCCTGCACATCATCTATGGTATTACCCTGCACAACGCTTGCTACGCAGCTATTGCATTTAGCTTCCCGGTAATTATTAACCTCTTAATCAAAATATATATAGCGGCTAGTGACAGCAATACAACAGCCGCATCTGATACTGAAATGATTGTTTCAGAAATCACCCATATATTTATTATCAGCTGTATACCCGCATATATAGCAGATACTGCCAGGTGTGGCCATTTAAGCTGGTTGGATAAATACTGGTATAAATGTTTGCGGTGAGCCTTAAAGATATTTTCTTTTAATATCAGCCGGTGAACAATAGTGAGAACAGAATCTACGCCATACACTGAAAGAAAAAGAATATATTTTAAATCCCCTGTACTATTAATCAGGTATAAAATAATGAACAAAGCAATAAATGCCATAGAAACACTGCCCACATCACCTGCAAAGCACCTTGCCCGCTTCCTGAAATTAAAAAACAGGAATACCAGCACTCCTATAGTTACATACACAATAAGCGGCAGTACTGGTGATAAAAAAGTAGCTGCTGCGCCAAGGCTCACTAACAGAACCAGGCTATATAACCCGGTAATACCATTAATACCATCCATAAAGTTATAGGCGTTAATAGTGCCGATAACTAAAATATAAGCTGCAGCTATATACCACCACGCCTGATTAAATATATTCAGATCATAAAACATCAGTGATACCGATGTGAGATGCGCCAGGATGCGTACCCGTGCAGGCAGGTTTTTTATATCGTCCCAAAAGCTCACAGTAGCAATAGTAAGCAGGCCTATCGTAAACCAGGAATAAATACCTGTAGTTAAATAGCTGAATAAGGCCGCTATGGGAAATATAATGCCTCCCCCACGAAGTGTAATAGTTGTGTGGGAGCTGCGCTCGTTTGGTTTGTCTATAATGTTATACCTGTCCGCAATACGGAAGTATATCATTTCAACAAAAAATAATATTGCAAAAATTATCGGTATTAAAAATGTTATTGAACCCACCTCTATCCAGAATTAAATAACACGATTACTGTAAATCCTCTCAATAATATCCACCACTTTCATGCCTTCATAGGCAGT
>DASPJH010000021.1:0-2840 GCA_035628715.1 Bacteroidia bacterium | reverse complement strand
CAAAACGCTGTATGAAACCATTAAGCCCCAAAGCTGGTATAAAAAGGACTTCGATGGTAACGGCACTAGCGATCTGCTGGTAACTGCCGATGCAGGGGTTGGGGCGGATAATCATTTTTACTATTCTAATGCGATATTGGATATGGAGGAAAATGGCTTTTCCGTGAAGCAGCTGGATAATATGGGCTGTAATTTATACACCGTTTCGGGCAATAAAATGAATACCTGGTTAATAAGGCACACTTATAACGACCCGATGAACATGCCTGAAAGTAAAGGCAGGCAGGAGTTTGAAACGGATACCTTTGTGTATAAATTTGATGATTTTATTGAATTTAATAATAAGCCGCAGAATTATTCAATTGAAAAAATAGAATATAATTCGGGCCCGTGTTTTGGTCGCTGCCCAATGTTTACCATGGAGGTTAACGCCGACCGCTCCGCCGTTTATAACGCCATACGTTTTAACGATACCACAGGTAAGTTCAGCACCACCATTGACGCTGAAACGCATAAAAGGATAATAGAGCTTGTAAATTATATTGATTTCCCTTTATTAAAAGACCGGTATGAAGTAGGCTGGACGGACGACCAGACAGGTACATTAACTATTACATATAATGACGGCATTAAAAAAACCGTTGAAGATTATGGATTGCAGGGAACCCGTGGGCTGCGCATTTTATATAAGGAGCTTACAAGGCTGAGGAACAGTCAAAACTGGGTAGCTAAGTAGGCGACATCCGTAATTGCGTGCCACGATAAACTAATAATTAAAGTTATTAAAAAAAGGTAACGAAGCAATTTTATTGTATTATTCAGATTGCTTCGCTACCAGTAATTAAAGTCGCACAATTCCCTGTCTTTGGCTGCTCGCAATGAATCAACTGATGCGCAATGGCGAGCGTTGGCATGGATTAATCCACGTTATCGTGTAAAAAGCTGTTGTTCTTTAACTCTATCTTCTTTTCGTCTTCGCTGGTATTTTCATACAGCGATACCTTGGAAACCTGCGACTCGGAAGAATGGGGAACCTCGTCCAGCTTGGCGCCCTTGCGCAGGTAGGCAGGCTCTTTTTCCATGTCCATCATACCTTCGGGGTTGTTCAGCTTGGCATTCAGGTTCTTCAGATACATCATGCGTTCTTTCAAACGCTGTATACGGTCGCGCTCGGCATCTATGTCCTGTACACGCTCGTCGTGCAGGTTAAAACGAACGGGTTCTTCCTCTTTGGCAGATTCCAGGGTAAACAGGTCCATTTCCTTTTCAGGAACTATAGAAGGGCGTGTAGATACAGGGCGGAAAACAATCTCGCTTTCCTCCTGCCTAGGCCTGTAAGTATTTTCAGTTTCAGAAGGCTGCCCGGTAGTTGCTTCGGTTTCCTCTACCTTGTTCTCTATTAGGGGAATACGCACTTCTTCCTTCTCTTTAGGCTTAATAGTATTCTCACGGGTTCCGAAACCGGTAGCTATAAGGGTCACGGACAGCTTATTTTCCAGTGTATCATTAGAACACCAGCCGAATTTAAGATTGGCATTCTGGCCGGCTTTTTCCTGGAAGAAGTTCATAACGGTAGACATTTCATCCATGGTAGGCTCTTCAGCGCCCCAAGAAACGTTGATAAGCAGCCATCCTGCCCCTTCAATCTGTGTATTGTCCAGCAGGGGAGAGTTGATAGCCATTTCAGAGGCTTTTTTAGCCCTCTCGGTTCCTTCAGCAACGCCGGTACCCATAATGGCTTTGCCGCTGTTGGTCATAGCCGTGCGCACATCCTGGAAGTCCACATTGCCGTCGCCGCTCATGGTGATGATCTCTGCAATGCCTTTAGCAGCTATGGTCAGTACGTCATCAGCTTGTGCAAACGCCTGCGTGAAGCGGAAATTGCTGTACATCTCCTTAATCTTATCATTGGAAATTACCAGCAGTGCATCCACCGCATCTTTCATTTCATTCATCCCCTCAACAGCCTGCTGGGTCCTGCGGGGACCTTCAAAGCTAAAGGGGGTGGTAATGATGCCCACGGTAAGTATGCCTATTTCCTTAGCCGTGCGGGCAATAATAGGCGCAGCGCCCGTACCCGTACCTCCACCCATACCGGCGGTTACAAATATCATTTTGGTATTAACGCCCAGCAGGTCAATAATTTCCTCGATGCTTTCAAGCGCAGCTTTTTTACCCATTTCAGGGTTGGAACCTGCGCCCAACCCTTCGGTAATGGAGGTACCCAGCTGAATTTTATTGGGAACAGGGCTTCTGTCAAGCGCCTGTGAATCAGTATTGCACACAAAGAAATCCACCCCGGCTATACCCTGGCGGTACATATGGTTTACGGCATTGCTGCCGCCACCGCCCACGCCAATAACCTTAATTATTGATGAGCGTTCTTTGGGTAAATCTATTTTAAACTTGTTCGTCATATAACTATCCGTATTAAACGATAACTCTATTTTAACCACCCCGTCATTGCGAACGGGTTTTATTTATTATCAGTGCTACCTTGCACCCGTCAGTGAAGCAATCTTATTGATACTATTCAACCGGATTGCTTCGCTAACCTATATGCATTGCAGGCAGTGCTGTTATGCCCGCTCGCAATGACGCTTTGGTTCTTCGACCTCACCCCTGGCTCTCTTCAAAGGAGAAGGGGGACGTAAGTCCCACACATCACTCAATCACCTCAATTATCTAATCAGCTAATCTCCTCCTCACATCCTTTCGGCTACGCTCAGGACGACATCAGCCCGCCCCATTATTCTGACTTTTTTACAATCTGTAAATCAATAAATCTACAAATCAATAATTTAAAAATCCTTTACATCCAAATCATCCACAAACCACTG
>DASPJH010000020.1:0-3044 GCA_035628715.1 Bacteroidia bacterium | reverse complement strand
GTAGCCGCCTAAGCGTTTCACCTGCTTTATAAATGGTGGTCTACCTGGTTGGCCCCTTCAGGAGTCGGGGGTAACAACTTTAAAAATTGATGTCACTAGTGCAGCAATTGTTTTCCCGATGCCTTAAAAACTGCTATAATAAACTTCGTGTTACAAATGTTACGGTGTTACGGCCAATTTTGTGGACATGCTTTGCTTGGTATTTCTCATATCAGTTAATTGGAAATAAGTTGTTTTGGGCAATAAATTCTGTTAAAAACGGCAATAATTTTTACCAGCCTTTGTATTGAAGGGCGACTTCTTACCTTTGATAGTATCATATGCACCAAATAAGTCATCAAATCTCTCACTATTTACAAAGCGAACAATAGAAGCTTGATTTGAAGGCAGGTTAAAAGAATGCCGTTTCGAAGGTATTTATAATAATGTAATGAAACAGGTTGCATTAATTTATTTTTGTATAATGACAATAATTAGCTTTTTATTTGGTAATAAAAAACCCAAACCTAAAACAGATAATGAAATATTTGAAGAGATATTGAATGATCCGCGTGTTAACTCTAAAGGAGTAGGCGAACGTGAGGGTATAAAATATTTTCAAGTTATGAAGAATGGGAAAACTGGTTTCAGAGACTTGGATGGAGATATTGTTATAGAGCCAAAGTTTGATGCGGCTGAAATGTTTTCCGAAGGCTTTTCAGCAGTGCAGGTTGGTAAAAAATGGGGTTTAATTGATGAAACTGGTAAATATATAATTGAACCTAAATATGATTATTTAGGCAGTGTTAATAATGGTTTGGCAGCTTATAGTTTAGGTGACAAATACGGATTCCTTAACACAGAGGGGACAGAAACAATTAGACCACAGTTTGCTTGGGTTGGCGAATTCTCAGAGATGCTTTGCGTTGTACGCAATAGTAAAGGTAAATATGGCTATATTGACTCTTCAGGTAAACTTATAATAGAATGTCAATTTGAATATGCTATGCCATTTGAAAATGGTATAGCAAAGATTCAATTAAATAATCTTTGGGGTAAAATTGACAGGACAGGAAAAATTATAGAGCCTCCAACTCATAAATATGCTTATGAGTAAAATCAATTTTTGCACGAACTAGTACCTAATTTGTACCATATCGTTTGGAATTATTATAAAGTACTTCGAAAAAATATTATGATAAATTACTGATAAATAATAAGTAACCAATAATAAATATCCTCAAGCGTACCTGTTCTTATCAAAGAACCGTTGCCCGGGAAATGTTACCAGCAGGGCGGAGGAGAACTTCATTACCTGGTAGGAGAACCAGTTGCGCAGGCGTTTAAAAATATTTATTTCTTTTAGATAAGTTTGACTGTCAATTTTTTTGCAGCCCGTTTCCATCACCATGTGCATTTCCTGCTTAAATGCAGCGCCAAACTCACTGTCCAGCACATTTATATTCAGCTCAAGGCTGCCGTAGGCGCTTAAGTAATTAAGGTTGTACGAGCCTATAGTGCTCCATTCCCCGTCAATGCAGGCTACTTTGGCATGTAGCACGCTGGGTTGCCATTCATAAATTTCCATATTGTACCGCATCAAAAAATCGTACAGGTAGGCGGTAGCTTCACGTATCATGGGTATATCAGAAACCCCCGGAAGAACTATTTTAATTTTCACGCCCCTTTGTGCAGCCCGTTTCAGCGCCTGGCGGAAAAATGTGCCGGGCAGGAAATAACTATTAACTATTATAATTTCTTTTTTTGCCGAATTAATGGCCTGTATATACGAACGGGCAATTTGGTTGCGGCCCCGCAGCCAGTCGTTAAACCGCAGTTGGATGCTTACCTGTTTTTTATCGGGCGTTTTTTTCTCAAACGATTTAAACCGGCGCTGTTTAATGGTAAACCATTGCGAATATACCTGCCTGCATATTTTAAATATATTTTTACAGGCAGGTCCGTTTACCAGCAACGCGTAATCCAGCCAGGCATCCCCTTCACCCATTCCTGAATAATCGTTGGAAATATTGATGCCGCCCACCAGCGCATGTGCCCTGTCTACCACCATTATTTTATGGTGCAGCCTTCGGCCCCAGGCCAGCCAGCCGGTGGAGCCCACCGAACCAAAAAACCTGAATTTAATTCCTGCCGCTTTAAATTCTTCTAAAACTTTTCTCCCGATTTCTTTTGAACCATAAGCGTCCATTATTACGTATATCTCCACACCCCGGCCAGCGGCTTCTGTAAGAGCTTTGGTAATCCTTTCACCGGTTTCATCCCCGGCATATATATAAGTTTGAAAATGAATTTCGTGGCGGGCTTCAGCTATTAGTTTTTCAAGGCGGGTAAAATAATCTTCCCCTCCATGCACCAATTCCACATCATAAGCATGCAGATGGTTTAATTTTATATTTCGTCTGAAGGGTCTGATGGCGAATGGTATAAAGTATATATATAAAGTATAATGTATTTAGGAAAGGGTACTTAGGTATATAGTATGTGCTAAGTATTATATAAATGTACTTTTATACTCTGTACTTAATACTTTATACCCATTTATTTCCCCCTGAACTCAGCCGGGCGTTTCTCAACAAATGCCGCCATACCTTCTTTCTGGTCTTCGGTGGCAAAAAGCATGTAAAAGTTTTTGCGCTCAAAGTACAGTCCCTCGGTAAGGTTACTTTCGTATGATTTCAGAACGCTTTCTTTAGCCATCTGCACCGCAATCGGCGATTTATCAGCTATATCCTTTGCCAGTTTAACGGCTTCCTCTAGGTAAACCTCCACGGGCACCACTTTGTTTATCAAACCGGCCTGTAAAGCTCTTTCGGCGGAAATAAAATTGCCGGTCAGCACCATTTCCATGGCCAGTGCTTTGCCTACAGCCCTTGGCAGGCGCTGCGTTCCGCCTGCTCCCGGCATTACGCCTATTTTTATCTCCGGCTGGCCAAATTGTGCCGTTTCCGAAGCTACCACCATATCGCAGTGCATTACCAGCTCGCAACCACCGCCCAACGCAAACCCTGAAACAGCTGCAATGATGGGCTTTTTGGTGCGCTTAA
>DASPJH010000019.1:0-4194 GCA_035628715.1 Bacteroidia bacterium | reverse complement strand
GATTATTGTCTTCATCGGTAGTTGGTACAACCAGGCCATCAAGCGCAACATTAAAAGCTGTCCGCATGGGTTGTCCGTTATATACTCCCGCCGGAACCGGATTTGTCGGGTTTTCATTTCCGTCATATCCTAAGGGGCGTTCAATATATACGGTATTTGAACCACCAATGGTAAATTCATAACCAAAATCAGCGATGACTAAAGGGTCAAAGTTATCCGGGTCTGCCAAAGCATCATTCCAAACAGGGATAGGACAAGTGGTGCTGGAGGTCACCGCATTTATACCCGTTACATAATTGGGGTCAATCATTTCCCGAATGTCAAAGTGGCTGCTTAAGTTTTGGTTAATTTCAATAACATTGGCGGGATAACCGGCAGGATAGTTAGTGGTAGGTAATATAGGCGACCATAGGTTATTATTAATAGTAGTTGCCAAATTCAGGGGGTCTCCGTTTATGGAGTAATCAGAATAATTTACCTTAAAAATATTTTGTGGCCTGTTTACTACCAAAGATGAACGGGTATTGTTACCCCTTGAAATAAAAGTATTTTGTCCTTCGTTCAGGTAATACCGCCCTATCCGTATAGGGTCAGATTTACCCCATTCTTCAATCACAACGCTTCTTTCATTATTTTTAAAATAATTATTACCACCATAAACGATAGTTCCGTTTTGCAGAGGATTATATCCTCTCACAAGTGTGGACAGATTAAGTTCGCTGCCGGCACACATAAACAGGGCATCAGGTTGGTTTTCAAACCAATTACATTTAAAAGTATTGTGTGAATTGGAAGAGCTAAAACTGTAGCCACCCACAGTTCCACTTGCAGTATATTTACAAACGTTTCCACTCACGTCTATTATTGGATATGATGCTCCGGCAATCTCTCCCATTGTTGAGTTATCAAATTTATTAAGTTCGATTTTCATCCTTCCTGTATATCCCCCCAATAATATTGAATGACCCGGGACAAAAGCCCCTCCAAGCACTCCGCCGGAGAGATAAAAAGAATTGGCCGCCACCGAAGCTGAATTTTGATATATTATTACTGAGCTTTTACAATTTTCAAATCGATTATAATGGACTTTGATTTCCCTTGTGGTAGGAGTGCCTATAAAGCTCAACGCCCTTGTACAATAAAAAAAGTTATTACCCTTTATTTCAGGATAAGCAGCCAGCGTATAAAAAGTAATCCCGTCAGCACCTTTCTCAGTTGCCCCGTTATACCCGTATACAGAATTATTTTGGAAATGGTAGGGGCCATCCACTTTTATACCAGCCCCTTCGCCCTGCAATTCAATGCCAGCGTTTTCAAATCTGAACATTTGCATAGGTGGCGGAAAAAGCACCGTGCCAGTTGCTACCGCAACTTTCTTGCTTTTAGGCCCTGTGGGGTTTTCAAAAATTATTTGACTTGTGGGGTCGGCAACAATATTGTAACCTTTAGCATTGGGGACAGCAGGATTTTTAATATTAAATAATACATACCCATCCCCTAAAGTTTGAAAAGTGGCACCCGCTTGTAATTCCAATTTGCCTCTTATTTCTAAAACCGAATTGAAGCCTGAAAGTATAATGTTTGCTCCGTTATAAAATCGCAAAACTGCTCCTTCTTCAATAATTACTTTGGAATTGTCCGCAACTTCTAAGTATCCATTTGCCTGGATATTTAATAATGTACCTGCTGTATATCGTAGTATTGCAGGCTCGTTGGTTCCGATATTCCCTACTTTTATTCTTCCGTTTAGGTTTAAGTGAGTTTTTCCATCCCCGCACACTTTAACATCTTCCCTCAAATCCAATAATCCGCCGTTAATATTGACTTCTTTTATGAGGTATCTTTCTAAATTTATCCCCCATTGTGTGTAATCAAAATTATATTTCTCTATTATCCTTGTGTTTTGCAAATTTGGTTGATTGTCCTCCGGTAAAATTATTTCTGACCTGTTCCAAAAATCTGGGCCATTTATAGAATTACTAACTTCGGGAAATTTCTGTGATTTGCAGGGGCAAATTACTTCCGGCGTATACTGTGGTAAATTTAATTGGTTATCAAACTGTAAGTGGTAAAGATTATACAGTAACATATAATCAAGGCCCGGTTGATTACCTTTAATCCATATTTTTGGCCAGTTATGCCCGCCCCCAACATGGTTGTTTATCCAAAAATTATCATGCGACCATACATTGCCCCCGTAACCACTCAAAGGTATATTTGGGTTATCAGTTTCGCTATATATATAGCATCCATCACATAATGGCATGGCATCTAACCATGTTTTCAAATATTCATCAACATCCGAAGCAGGCGTCCCGCCCGACAAAACCCTCGCCATAAAAGGGTACAATGGCTGTTGGCGCGAACTGCCAAAAGCATCTAACGTTGCTTCATTCCAAATGTCATTATTAATAACACTACCAATGGCTTCTAACATCATTATAAATCGCATTGCCATGTTAACATTGTCATCTTTTATACATATTTCTTTGGGGCCTATATAAATACAATAGTCGCCGCTTATAGCCATTATATCATCATAATGGTCTTTCAACTCTTGATACGTTAATTCATCATTAATATCAATATTTGTTTGATTATACATGCAATGAAAGGTATAATCCACCTCCTCGCCTGTGAGGTGTTCTATTACCTGCATTGTCGGCCATGCTAAGAGAAAAACCCAGGTATCGTGGCCTCCAGTTGCTTCCCAATTATATATAGGGTTGTTAAAGGTGTAATTTTGTTTTAAAAAAATTCCAGTCGAATGCCCTTCAAATTCATTAACCCGGTTAAACTTTTCTGTTAACAGCCAGTCCCGCATCCTCTTTGTGATATTTGCTACTTCTGTGTCAAAATAGAAGCCAGTTCCATTATTTAAAGGGTCGGCATATATATGACCAACGTATTTTTTTACAAACACAAACCCCATCAATAATGCGTATAGCTGGTCTTGGCTTGGTTCGTTTCCAGGACTAAAATGTGTAGCTGTTTTAGTATTTTCGATATTGAAAAAATCAGAACGGGTATCAGCAAGATAATGACTTGACCAATTTTGTTTAAAATTATCATCTACATCATCACGTAAAAACCAACCATTTTCATTAGGCACCTCCACATCGTTTTTTAATTTAAATGCATAGTGAACTTCAGCAGTTTTATCTAATCGTTTTATGGCGTTAATAGCGAAATACAGCTCATTTAATGTGCTTTGAGTGGGCAAGTTGTCCCTTTTTAAGAGTTCATACTCTGACGCTAAAACTGCGATATAAAAACCTAACTGAGAAGTGGCATCACTCCAGCGCATTACATTACTCTCCCGGTCTTTCATATTGGCAACAATACTTTCACCCTGTCCGGGACCAATTTTTGTAAAGAATTTTCGCAGCCTGTCTCGGTTTTCCCAATACTTTTTCAGGTTTTGGTCATTTGTCTGGCTAAAAATTAAGTTCGGTAAAAGGCATAGCAATGCCATTACCATTAAAAATGGTTGCTTTTTCATAATCAGATTAATAATTTATTTTATGATATTACTGTATGTTAAGTTCCATGTTTCGTTATCCGTTAGGTTTTCTCTTTTCACTATACCCACATCGTTTGCCCACAAAACGTTGATATCCTTTCGATAAAATATATGGGCATTCGTAACATTAACTTTTCCCACATTGTAGTAGGTGCTATTTTTTATTACTAAAGAATCATAAATATCAGTGATTTTAAAATTGGAAGTTTCGAAAGAAAAATCAGCCGCTCCTCCATAATTTTTTTTGAAATGGGAAAACACATGACATCCCTTCCCCTAAAGCATTGCCGGGTTTGTATTTTGAGTAAAATAAAATATAACATGGATGATTAGAACCATCTTTTATACAAGCCGATGCTCCTTGCATTGAAACATAATATCTATAATAGAAATTCTCCAAATTACTATACAGTATTGTTTCTGCGGTTTGATACTTTTCATCATTTTGCCCGTTTCCCCATTTTTTAGTTGATTGGGTCGCCACAACCGTATCCCGTTGGCCAGTTTTATCGTTTTCATATACCCACATACTGCCCGGTTTAAAATAATAATAGTCCAAAACTTCCTGTGGAACCGACCAATCTTTTGGCCAATTGTTATTATTGTTTGGGGCTGGTGTTTCTGATGGTTTGCAGGAATTAACGCAAACAACGAATAGCAACATAAACAAT
>DASPJH010000018.1:0-2400 GCA_035628715.1 Bacteroidia bacterium | reverse complement strand
GGATGGGGATGATCTCCAAATCCTGCTCAAGAGCCAGGTACAGGTTGGATATGGTTTGAGCCTGTATGCCCTGCGCAGCATCCACAATCAGCAGCGCACCTTCGCAGGCGGCTATGGAGCGGGAAACCTCGTACGAGAAATCCACGTGGCCGGGAGTGTCAATAAGGTTAAGGATATAATCTTTGCCGTCCAGGTTGTAATTCATCTGGATGGCGTGACTTTTTATAGTGATACCACGCTCGCGCTCCAGGTCCATGTCGTCCAGTACCTGGGCCTGCATCTGGCGCTTGTTAATGGTTTGTGTAAATTCAAGTAAACGGTCGGCAAGGGTGCTTTTACCGTGGTCGATATGTGCAATGATGCAAAAATTGCGAATGTGCTCCATGAGGGCGCAAAAATACGGGTTTAGGGGCACATGTGCACACCAAACATGCAATAATTCACATCATCACGAAAATTTCCTCTCGCAAAGGCGCTAAGCCCGCAAAGGTTAATCCGTTTACTTTTCGGGGTTAAAAAGTAGGAAGCATAAAGCTTGAAACATGACGTTTTGAGAATAATTTGTCAAAGATTATAGTTAACTGTAGCTATAAGATACATACCACTCTGGGTCCGGGATTATTGGAATCTGTTTATGAGGCGGCTTTATGCTATGAACTGACTCAGGAAGGAATTGAGTTTAAAAAACAATGCCCAATCCCTGTTTCATATGGTAATGTAAGTTTAGATATGGGGTTCAGGGCAGATATTGTAGTTGAAGATGTTTTGATTATTGAAATAAAAGCGGTAGAAGAAACTGCTCCTGTCCACTTTAAGCAATTACTCACCTATTTAAAAGTTAGTAATGTAAAACTGGGATTGCTTATAAACTTTAATAAAACTCTTATTAAAGAAGGGATTCACCGGGTGGTAAACAACCTTTAACCTTTGCGCTCTTAGCGCCTTCGCGAGAAATAGCACGAATCTTGTCTGGAGAACTTACTACCCGAACCTAAAGAAAACCTTAGGTTTTGGTGATTTTTTTTGTGTAGGTGTAAGAAGTGCCGTCAGAAGCAGAAGTGGTAACTTCCATGAAGTAAAACCCTGCGGGAATTTCACGGCAATCAATCTTAATGGTGTTGTTCAAACCTTCCAGGTCTGCCTTCACAGTGGGCATCATTTCCTGGCCAAGCAGGTTAACTATCTTAATTTCAACTTTATTGTAGTTGTTAACTGCCAGCTGAACGTCAATAGTAAGGTCAGTACTTACGGGATTGGGGTACGATTTGATAGTGGGATTTTTATCTCCCGGCCCTTCTGCATAAGTAGCAGCGCCGGCTATCGAAGCGGCACTGATGAAGAATATTGTTAGTATGCTTAGTAAAAGTTTATTCATTCAATACAGCAAAATTAAAGTTTTATTCTACAATAAACCACGAATTTTATACCAAATTGATTTTTTCTTAAAAAATCTGATATCTAATTCTTGTGTGCTGCCCGTCTCAGGCGGTCGTTCACTGCTCGACCTAAACCCTTGTCAGGCAGGGGCTCAGCCAAAATTAACCGAAGTCCCCTTTTATCCAAGATTCGCATTGCTGCAAAAATGTTGCTTGCTGCTTCGTCTAAATTTTCATTTTTTGAGAGCTGAATCTGATTTTCCTCCGCAATCCATGGAATGACGCGGGAAAGCGTTATCGCACCGGTATACAATAAATTTTCATTAACTATCGTTTGTTCGCCTATCTGGCCGAAAACAAAAGTTGCCCTGGGGGCGTAATGCGAATCCATTTGGCCGGGCGCCAGCGGGTTTGAGTTTTGATGCAGCTGCACCTCTATAGGGCCGGTTACTTCCTGCAAGCGTTCAAGGGAGATACCTCCCAGCCGCAGCACAGTGGGCTGGCCGCTTGCAAAAGAAACAATGGTGGATTCAATTCCTACCTTACAGGGGCCGCCATTCAGTATATACGGTATCTTGTTGCCCAGCTGGTCGTCAACATGCCCGGCTGTTGTAGGGCTAACATACCCAAACGGGTTGGCGCTGGGTGCTGCCAGCGGGAAATCCAATTTTGATAATAAATCCAGTGTAAGCGGGTGGTTGGGGATGCGCACTGCCACCGTGGGGTTGCCAGCCGTTACAATATCGGGTATGGTTTCTTTTTTTGGCAACACCAGTGTTAATGGTCCCGGCCAAAATGCTTCGGCCAGTTTTTTAGCTGATTCCGGAAAATCCTGCACCCATCCTTCTATTTTTTGGAGAGAGTCGGTATGGACAATCAGCGGGTCAAAAAATGGACGGTCTTTGATTTTGAAGATAGTAACCACAGCTTCCGGGTTAAATGCATTGGCCGCCAGCCCGTAAACGGTTTCAGTAGGAATGGCAACTACCTTTCCCTGCTGCAACAGTTCAACCGCTTTATTTAC
>DASPJH010000017.1:0-6154 GCA_035628715.1 Bacteroidia bacterium | reverse complement strand
CGCCCATTAAAACGCCCGGTCCGTCTTTTGCCAGCCGTTCAGGAATTTGCTGGGCTGTTTCCTCGCTCAAAACTTCAAAACCCGCTCTTTCATTTAAAGAAGTAATAAAATTATCCAGCATGGTAGATAAATCTTCTGTAGAGCTTAAAACGGAAGTAAGCTTATTAATCAGTAGTTTAACTAAAACACCAATGGGCAATACAATAATTAAAAACGATAATAAAATAATCAGCAGGGCGGTGGGGCTTTTTTTCCAGCCTTTTTTAAAATGGAGGTGAAAAAATGCCTTACGGAATAATACATAAAATGTAAGCGCTCCTAAAAAGGCTGATATATATGGGTATAACTCAAAAAAGAGAAGCAGGCCCAAGCCCAGCAACAACAATAAGTAAAAAAATTGCTTCAGCCTGCCGCCATCAAAGTTGGACATAGTATTTGCAAGATTACCAGTTACTTTCAAAGATAGAACATAACTGCTAAAAAATAGTTTCTTTGCAGAAACGCTATACTTATGGGACTTGTAGAAGATTTTAACGATTACCGTGCCCGGATGAACGAGAAAATACTAGGCGCCGATAACCTGGTGCTGAAGCGCCTGTTCAACCTCGACACGCAAACATACTCGGAAGGGGTGTTACCAGTGAAAACAAAAGAAATGCTGGGGCTGGTGGCCAGCATGGTGCTGCGCTGCGACGATTGCGTAAAATACCACCTGGGCAAGTGCCACGATGAAGGCATAACCACTGCTGAAATATTTGAAATATTTGCAGTAGCCAATATTGTGGGCGGTACCATTGTGATTCCTCATACCCGCAGAGCGGCAGAATATTGGGAGGAATTGCAGGCACCGTAGAGGTCAGGAAACTGAACCCAATTGCACTCCTGTAAAGGTTCAAGACATTGAATTCTATTGCAAGGGTACAGTTTCCTGAACCCCTATATATTACCCGTTTTTCCGTAATCTTTTTTATATATTTTTGCCGGAGGCCGATGAGCACACCGCTATATATAGTACTGCCCTGTTATAACCCTTTTGAGGGATGGGAAACCCAATTGGCAGCGCATGTACAGCAGTTGAGAAAGCCCCTGTCGGCATATTCGTTGGAAGTAGTGCTGGTAAATGATGCTTCAAAAAAGAACGTGGAGCAAAAACACATTGATTACCTGCAGCACCAACTACCAGGGCTGATCTATATTTCTTACACGGAAAACAAAGGCAAAGGATATGCTTTGCGAAAAGGCATAGAAAATATAACCGGTGGTTTAATTGTTTATACTGATATTGATTTTCCCTACCAGTACGAAAGTATGGTGAAGATTGTTGAATCGCTTGAACAGGGGAACGATATAGCCATTGGCACCCGTAACGAAGGATATTACGAAAACACTCCCAAAAGGCGGACATTAATATCAAAAGTGGCCCGGTTTGTTTTTAAGGTGGTGTACCGGCTGCCCATTACCGATACTCAATGCGGGCTGAAGGGGTTTAATCAGAAAGGTAAATCGGTGTTTTTAAAAACCAGCATTGACCGGTTTTTGTTTGATATGGAATTTATTGCCATTGCCTCTAAAACCCCAGGAGTGAGGATGGAACCGGTACATGTGGAGCTGCGTAGCGACGTAGTGTTTTCTAAGATGAATATAAAAATACTTACCGGCGAATTCTGGAATTTTATCAAAATACTGCGGATAGTCCGCCGGCATAAACCGTATGCTTGATTCCCTTAAAAAATACGGTATATGGCTGTCGTTGGCTCTCGGGGGCATAGTGATACTGCTGTTTTACGGGAAGCTGGTGGTTAATCCTAACAGTTATTTATTTAGTTCAGGCGGCGATGGAATAAAAAACTATTACACTTTTGCCTGGCATATTAATTACGACAGCTCGTATACTCATTTCAGGGGGATGAATTACCCGTATGGCGAGCACGTAGTATTTACCGATAATCAGCCGCTGATAAGCAACGCCGCCCGTTTTGTAAATACCAATATAGTTGAAATAGGCAATTATGCCGTCGGTATTAATAACATATTATTGTTTGTTGGATTACTGGCGGCAATAGGTATTCTCTATAAAATATTTCATGCCCTTACGCGCAACACATGGTTTGCAGTTGCTGCCGCAGTAGTTATCGGCATGATGTCGCCACAAATAGACCGTTTTGATGGGCATTTTGCTTTAGCCTATTGTTTTGTGGTACCTTTGTTTATATGGTGGAGCTATAAATTCTTTCAGGATACCCCCTGGAGATTAAGTTTTGCCATGAGCGTAACCCTGCTGGCATTGCTGTTCATACACGTATATTACCTGGTAATTATTGCACCTTTACTGCTGCTGTTCTGGTTATTTTTTATTGCTAAAAAGGACTCAGATATTACCGTACTGAAAGCCATCCCTCATATTATTGTACAAATAATACTGCCCTTTGGCCTGTATTTTTTATGGTTGAAAATAACCGACACATTTACTGACCGCCCTGCACAGCCCTACGGTATTGTTGAATACGCCGCTTATTGGGAAGGGTTGCTATTACCGCTGGATTATGAATATTTCAAGCCCCTGAAACAAGCCTTGGGCGTACGGAAAGTATCGGTAGAAACTATTGCTTATGCCGGCTTACCCGTGTTGCTGTTTATTTTGTGGGGTGTGTTTTACGGTATTCCCCGGCTTTTTAGAAAGAATACTGCTACCGCTGAGTTTATAGAGCCTTCTTATAACAGCCGCTTTTTAAATGCTCTGTTATATTCAGCTATCGGTGTTTTTGTTTATGCGGCTTTCTTCCCTTATTTATTTAATATTCCTTCCATTTCCAAATACCTGGGATTACTGAAACAGTTCCGCAGCTTGGGGCGGTTGCTTTGGGTGGTATTTTACGGTCTTAATATTTTTGCATTTGTTTACATTTTTAATAAAACCCGGGAGAAGCGTAACTGGCTGCCGTGGGCTATGTTGGTTGTGTTAGCCATTGAAGCCACGGTATTTAATATCCAGACCCGCAAAATAATTGAAAGCCCTTACCGGCAGTTAAGCTGGATTCCTAAAGAAATCACACCGGATAAATACAATTCCATTATCCCTATCCCGTTTTTTCACGAAGGCTCTGAAAACATTGGATACGTTCCCAAAGCGGATACTATTGTGGGCGAGGCTATGCTGCTTTCCTGGCAAACGGGCATACCGTTGCAGGCAGTGAAAATGAGCCGGACATCGCTAAGCCAAACCCTGAAACAACTGGAGTTTGCTTATGAGGTAACTAAAGTACCATCGTTGCTTTCGGACACCACAAAACCATACCTAATCCTGCACTATATCCCGGAAAAAGAAGGAATTCCTTATTTATCTGAATTAACACCCATTGCGCAAACGGATAGTTTCAGTTTGTATGAGGTGACGCCAGACAAACTGGCGGGATTAATAAATAAATATGTTTTGGATAGAATAAATAGCAGTATTCTCAATACTGCTATTTTATTTTTTACTGAATTCGAGAAACCTTCCAAGTGGTCATATAGAGAGGGAGGGTCTCTGATGTATCATTCCGGGGATACTGTCAACCTTATGGATACCGTTTTCCCCATTCAGGATTCTGTTACTGTTTCTTTTTGGATATATGCTCATATGGAGGGGCTGCCACAACTTAAGTTATTAATTGAAACAGAAAAGGGATTAGAAAGGGTGCATGTGCCTAATTATGTTAAGGCAGTAACGGATGACTGGATGCTGGTTGAATACTTCTACAAGCCGGTAAAGGGTAAGGTGAAAGCAAAGTTAATTAAAGAAGGTACCGGGAGAGAATTAGTATATATAGATAATTTATTAATACGGAATAAGGGAGCGAACCTGGTTAAGCAGGAGAACGGTGAAGTAATGTTTAATAACCGGTATTACCGCTATTAGCGATTTTAACCCTAACCCCTTAGATTTGCACCTTGCAGATAAAACAGGACCATATTGTACTTATACTGCTAGCCTTGGTTTTCAGCGGCCTGGCCTGGCTGGTATCCATATCCACCGGAACAGAAGGCGGTGAAGACAGCTTTATGCACTACCTGTTTGCCCGGTATGTGCCGCAACACCCCGCCAACCTGCTTGACCACTGGGGGAAACCGCTGCACACCCTGCTGCTTACCCCCTTTGCGCAATTCGGCTTTACCGGGGCAAAAATATACAGCGCCCTTGCGGCCAGCATCACAGCTTGGTTTACCTACAAAACTGCACAGAAACTGGGAATGGTTACAGCTATGGCATCCATAGTGTTGCTGCTGTTTTCGCCCATGTATTTTTTGTGCATTAATTCAGCATTGACAGAAATAACCTTTGCTTTGGTACTTTCTGCCGGTATCTATTTTATAGTCTCGGATAAATACTATATCGCAGCAATTGTGTTATCATTCCTGCCTTTTGCCCGTACGGAAGGATTTATATTGCTGCCATTTATCGGTATTTATTTCCTGCTGGGGAAGAAATATTATCCCTCCTTACTCTTAGGTTTGGGACTAGTACTGTACAGTATTATCGGCTATTTCCATTTTGGGGATTTGTTATGGGTGTTTCACCAAAATCCGTATGCAGATAAAACAGGGGCATACCCTTCCAGCAGTCATTTCTGGCAGTACGGAGATGCGTATCCGCTAATTTTGGGCCGTCCCCAAACATGGATTTTTATTATAGGTTTTCTGTCGTTTTTAATGGCACTTAACCGGGTTTCAGCAAAGGGAATATTTGCAACCGATGCTGCTTTTAAGCATTGGTTATTAATAGTTACACTCGCACTGGCTTTCTTTTTTGCACACAGCATAGTATGGCATTTCGGTATAATGGGTTCGGCTGGCCTCAGCAGGGTTTTTGCCGGTATTATGCCGTTGCTGGCACTTATCAGTGTGCGGGGCATCGAGGCTATTTACAAGCCTTTTGCATTTAACCGTAACCTGCGGCTGGCATTGGTTTGTACGGTGTTGTTTTTTGTAGTGGAATTTGTATTTAAAAATCATCATTTTCCTGTTCATTTCAGCCCCGAAGAGCGCTTGTTATACAAATCCGGCGAGTGGTATAAGAACAGCCAGTATTATAAACAGGGTAATAAAATATATTATTTTGCCCCAACAGTTGGGATAGCATATAATGTTGACCCTTTCGACCCAAGCCAGCGGGCCTACCTGGATGCGGCCAGAAACAGCAAAAACATTCCTTCGGGCAGTATTATTGTATACGACTTGCATTTTGGGCCTAACGAATGCGGCATTCCACCGGAAGAAATAAAAAGTAACCCCGATTACGAATTATTGAAGCAATTCACGCCTGAAGAACCATTTACGACGCTGGGGGGCTATAATTACGAAATTTTGATTTTCAGACGGAAATAAAACTCTTGCGGACTTGCTAACCACTTAATAATTAGTTGTTTGCCAATTCCACCTGTATCAGCCGGTGGTCAGAGCCGTAGGATTCACCCCGTTTATAGTTATACGATTTTAATTTCTTATCATGCATGATATAATCAATGCGGTAAGAAGGGTAGGGACCTGTATAAGTGGCGCCCATACCGGCACCACACTCAACAAATGCATCGTTCAGCAGGCCGGTAAATTCACCGTAGGTATAGCTCATGGGGGTATCGTTAAAATCCCCGCATAAAATCACTTTATGGGGGCAGGCTTCAATCTCTTTCACCAGGCTGTCTACCTGCGGAGCACGGTGGACAAACCCGTTTTTCAACCTTCGCAGGATATTTTTCGAGTTCTCAACCGCTTTGTCCTTATCATCAAAGCCGTTATCCAGTTTAATTTTAGTCAGTAGGAAAGACTGCAGGTGGATATTAAAAACCCTGAACGTATCTTTATTTATAACTATATCTGCCCACAAAGCACCGTTACTGGATTTGAATTTGGCAAAACTGATGGATTTATGTTTAATAATTTTATGCGGAGAAGCGATAGTAAGGTCGTTTTTCCCGCTATCCATGGAAACGTAATAAAATTTCTTTCCTACAGCAGTTTTCAATTCGTCATAGGTGGTTGTTTTATTGGTGATATTTACGTGCCTGTTAAACTCCTGGAAACAAATAACGTCCGGTTTCTCACCTTTTAAATAAGTAAACAGCTCGTTATAAGGGTTTCCCGATTTGTGCCGCTCGTCAAAATTCTGAATATTACA
>DASPJH010000016.1:0-8913 GCA_035628715.1 Bacteroidia bacterium | reverse complement strand
ATCATAATTTTACGCGGCGAAAGCTTCTTGCCGGTAATATTAGCGGGACAAACAGCGGTACACCGCCCGCATTCGGTGCAGCTATAGGCATCCATCAGGTTTTTCCAGCCCAGGTCGGTTACGTCCTTCACCCCAAAGCTGGTAGGCGGTTGGTAACCCTCGGGCGGTGTGGCCGAGAAATCCATAGCCAGCTTCACTTCGGTGGTTATTTCAGGCGGGTTGGGAAACTCACCTTTAGGCTCCAGGTTGGAGTAATATGTGTTGGGAAACGCCATGATAATGTGCCAGTGCTTGGAGAAGGGCAGGTAATTTAAAAAGGCGAGCACCCCAATAATATGCGCCCACCAGGCCACCCGCTCCACGGTGTGCAGGTTGCTGTCGTTCATTCCGCTAAACAGGGGGGCAATCAGGCTGCTAATGGGCATATTGGCTGCTTCCTGGAAAGGACGGTCGGCGGCATTCATCACCAGCAGGGCAGCCATCAGCACTATTTCAATAATCAAGATATTAGCGGCATCCTTCATGGGCCAGCCTTTCAGCTCGGCCATATTCAGCCGGGGCACTTTTAGTGCAAACCTGCGGATAAGGAAAATAACACAGCTTACCAGCACCAGCACGCCCAGTATCTCAAAAAAACCAATGGCTATATTGTATACCACGCCCAGCGGTTCCATAAAAATGCGGTGTGTTCCGGCAAGGCCATCTATAATTATCTCAAGTATTTCAATATTGATGAGGATAAACCCGATATATACAAAAAAGTGCAACAGTGCGGGTATGGGGCGGCGCACCATTTTAGTCTGGCCAAAGGCAACACGCAGCATTGTGCTGAGGCGTTCCTTTTTGCGGTCGTTACGGTCCTCAGCCTTGCCCAACAATATATTGCGGCGCACTTTACTTACCTGGCGGTAGAATATATAAACAGCTACTCCTAAAACGACGGCGAAAACCAGTTGCGAAACTATCTGCATACTAAGCGGGTTGGTTGCCCGTCAAAGATGGGAAAATTTACGGTTTCAAAAAAATGTTTTGGAGTTGACCAAAAACCCTTACATTTGCAGTCCTTTTACAAAAAGGTACCATAGCTCAGTTGGTAGAGCAAAGGACTGAAAATCCTTGTGTCGCTGGTTCGATTCCGGCTGGTACCACAAAATTCGAAAAGCCGCTTTCAGAGCGGCTTTTGTCGTTTTAGTACATTTTTCGATTTTTTTGCAAAATCATCTTAGCCCTTGCTGGTAAAGGAGTTTAATGGTTCGAAATACCGGTTGGTTTTAGGGATTAACTAACGGTTTGCAGATTTGCGATGTGCGGGATTTTCACCACAAATGTTCATGCGGATAACCGAACTTCCTTTAACCACAAAACTGTCTGCGAAGCACAAAACTCCGCCTATTGCAAATGTGCTGTTAGTGGTAGTTATTTTTTGTTTTGGACTGTAGCCCACCATGTCAATGTTTCTTCTTTTAGACTGTCTTGAAGTTTAAATGTGTCGTATTCATGTCCACCAAGCGGGATAGAGCTATAAGGCGGATAGTGTCCTGTCCTGAAACCTTGAATTAAGGCGTATGCTTCATTTGCTAAAGTTGATTGCCCGTGATTATCAATTGTGATAGATGCCAAAGTCGAATATACGGGAATTGCAATCACGCTATTTGAGTCTAAGTATGGAATTAAAAAGGAAATGTCGGCTTTTGTTATCCAATTACTGTCAACGGGTTTACACATAGCTAAATATTTTTTTGGGCATTTGTCCTGAGTTTGCCTAGGTTTATTTAGAAACTCAGGTGCCTTTCTAAGCTTTTCTAGAAATTCTGTTGGGGTAGATTTGGACAAATCATAATGATAATCGCAATCAACCACGAGGTCTTGGTTTGTACCGTTGTTCTTATTGTTCGAGCATCCCAAACAAATGATGAGAATTAATATTGTCGTGTATTTAGTCATTCTTAAAATTACCGCTAACTCATTTATATATACCATTAAATGGAACATATCCAACATGCTATCGTCGAATATGTGTCTATTATGGAATGAGTAGCAATATAAAAAAACAACTTTAATTTATTACCAAACCTGCCCATTCTTTACTTTTTTATTCTCTAAAACCTCCCAATCATTCCCAAATCTGCCGCAAAAAGGTTCGACATCTCGCCGGTTGCTCCCACAACTCAAACAACCCCTTACTGCAAGGGGTTGTTTGCTTTTAGGGGAGTTATTAACTCAGCTTTAATTCTTAAAAATTTATTATTAATCCGGCCATTTGCCGAAATTGGTAAGGGTGGGATGTACTTTTTTACGGCCCTGGCGCTTGAGCGGCCACATGCCGAACTTTGTATCGTTCTGAGGATAGAAAATGTAAATAATATCATCAATATCCAAATCCTTATCGTGCAAAAATCCCTGAAGGTATTTTACAATACTTTCAGGGATTTTATTATTTATGATAATTATATCAGGATTACTGAATACCGGATCGCCAATGCCTGCAAGTATTTCTGCCAATCCCTTTTTAATTTCAGGGTCGTTGATTTTGTTATATATTAAAAAATCCATAGGATTTAAAATTAGTGGGCAGTATGGGTAGTTTCCAGTTCCAACTCTGCCTGGCCGGCCTCTTTCTTTTTTCTGCCCATTCTTTCTTTCAGGCGGTCAACCAGGTAGTATATTACCGGAACAACCAATAGGGTTAACAATAATGAGCTGGTTAATCCGCCTATAATTACCCACGCCATACCCGATTTTACTTCGGCGCCTGCGCTTTGTGAAAGGGCCAGCGGCATCATACCCACAATCATGGCAATGGTGGTCATCAGGATAGGCCGAAAACGTTCCCGTCCCGCATCAATAAGTGCTTGTATCAGCGAGGCCCCTTCGGCTTTCCTTTGGTTAGTAAAGTCTACCAGCAGGATACCGTTTTTGGCCACCAGCCCCATTAGCATAATTAAACCGATCATGGCAAAAATGGTCATGTCATTCATGGTCAGGGCCAGCGCAAGGAAGGCTCCAATCATAGCCAGCGGCAGGGCAAACAGCACCACAAATGGATACACGGCGTTTTCATACAGGGCCACCATAATCAGGTATACCAGCAGTATACCCAATCCTAATGCACCCAGCAGGCTGCCAAATGATTTTGACTGGTTTTCCAGCGTACCTATATAATGCCAGGTTACCCCTGTTGGCAACTGCAACTCATTGATAGCCTTGGTAAGCTCCTGGCCTACAGTACCTACTGAACGGCCCACCACCGAAGCATTCACGTTGATAGACGAAAGCCTGTCCATACGTTCGAGGGCTGTTTCGCCAAGGTTTTCTGTTATTTCAGCAAACTGGCTCAGTTCAAACGAAAGTCCCTGGGCATTTTTAAACCTCAATTGGCGTACATCGTTGATATCGGTTTTGTCAAACTCGTCCGACTGAACCATAATATCGTACTCATTTCCTTCGTCCCTGAACTTAGTGAGGTCATTACCACGAAAAGCATTTGAAATAGCCATACCCACCTCAGACGCATTTATGCCCAGCAGGGCCATCTTTTCACGGTTAAGGTTAATTTCCAATTGTGGTTTTGGGTCGGCAGTGCTGTACTTTACATACTGCACACCTGCCGTTTTAGTCACTACCTCCCTTATTTTAGCAGCTGATTCACGAACCAGTTTACGGTCGTTTGATTTTATCGCAATCTGCACATCGGGCTGGTTACCGCCACCGGTAATCCCAATAGGAGAAATGGTAGCCTTTACGCCCGGTATGGCATTTACCAGCTTTTTCATTCGCAGTCCGAACTCATCGGTAGAAACACTGCGTTCTTTTTTATCTTTCAGGGTAACGTTCAAATCGGCAATGTTACCGTTGCTGCTGGTGGCAATACCGTTGGATGAGTACCCGATGTTTGAGAATACGTTCACCACCTCGGGCTGCTGAAACAGTATCTGCTCTACCTGGCGGGTTACCTGGTTGGTTTGGTATACCGATGTTTGCGGTGCCAGTTCCAGGTGAATGCTTAATTCGCCACGGTCGCTTGGACTCACAAAAGCACTTCCCACAAAACCTCCGGCCAATAAGCCGAAAGAAGCAAAAAACAGGATTATGACCGGTATAAGTACCCAGCGCTTATGGCCCAGTGCCCAGTTAAGTATGCTTGTGTAACCGTCACGGGCTTTGGTAATCATATTTTCAAACCATATATTCATTTTTCCCCACAGCGTTTTAGGATTAAGGTGTTGCACCTTTCCAAAATGGGCGGCCAGCATCGGCGTCAATGTAAAACATACCAACAGGCTCATCAGCGTTGAACAAACCACTACCAATGCAAACTCTCTGAGGATGTTCCCTATCATACCGCCTGATAATGCAAGGGGCACAAACACCACCACGTCTACCAGTGTAATGGCGATAGCGGTAAATCCTATTTCAGAGCGGCCCTCGATAGCTGCCGTTCGCCGGTCTTTGCCCATTTCCATGTGGCGCATGATGTTTTCAAGAATTACGATGGAGTCATCCACCAGGATGCCTACCACCAGCGAAAGTGCCATCAGCGTCATCAGGTTAAGCGACATGCCCAGCAAGTTCATAAATATGAATGTTGGGATCATAGATGCCGGAAGTGCCACCAGAACAAACATGGCGCTTCGGCCGCTGTGCAGGAAGAAGAGCATCACCAGGGCCACAATGGCAACCGCTATATATAAATCATGCATTACTGCATCGGCAGATTGCAGGGTATACACCGACTGGTCAGCCGCGATGGAGAACTTAAGGTCAATATTAGCGTACGATTTTTCAATAGCAGCCAGTTTATCTTTCACCATCTGGCTCACTTCTACAGCATTGGCGTCGGTTTGTTTTAAAACCTGCACACCCAGCGATGGTATGCCGTTAAAGTGGTTAATAGCGGTTACCTCAGTTTGTGCGTCTACCACTTCGGCCACATCTTTCAGGTATACTTTGCTGCCGTTGGAGTATTGTGCTATTACAAGGTCGCGCAGCTGGTTTACATTGTTAAACTTAGCATCGTACTTAATGGAGTACTCGCTCTCGCTGGTTTGGATACTACCCGCCGGTGACGAAAGGCTTGCCGAGTTGACAACATTGGCCACCTGCGAAATGGTAAGGTTGTAACCAGCAAGTTTTTCGCGGTTCACATTTACCTTTATTTCCCTCTCGTTACCACCCACAAGACTTACCTGCCCCACCCCCTGCACGTTGGCCAGCTGGGGCGACACCTGGTTATCCATAATATCATACAGTTCAGCAGGGCTGGCTTTGGCTGTAACGCTCATCCTGAGCACCGGTATGTCGTCTGTGGAGAATTTATTTACCACCGGGTTATCAATACCCTGCGGAAGGGTAACCAAAATCTGGTTCACCTTTCGCTGGGCATCGTTTAGCGCCCGGTTCACATCCACCCCGTCTTTAAGGGTAACTGTAACAATAGAGGCGCCTTCCTGTGAAGAGGAGGTAATGCGGTCTACCCCTTCCAGCGATGAAACCGCATCTTCTATCTTTTGCGTTACTACGTTTTCTATTTCTTCTGCCGATGCGCCCCGATAACTCGTAATTACTGTCACCACGTTGGCATCAAACTTAGGCAGCAGGTTATAGTTCAGCGCCTTATAGCTGATGTAACCAAACAGTATTAAGGTTACAAATATTACGGTTATAAGCAGGGGCCTGTTAATGGCTAATTCTGCAAGTTTTTTCATTTCAGTGCTTCTCCTTTTCTTTATTTAACAATGCGTACAGGCGTGCCGTCGGCAAGGTTAATCTGTCCGTTCACCACCACCTGGTCGCCCTCCGCCAGGCCCGATATAACCTCAATGTTATCACCCATATCACGGCCCACAGTTAATTTACGCATCACTGCTTTTCCGTTCTGCACAATATATACAAATGGGTTTTTCATGCTTTCCACCAATGCTGAGCGGGGTATTTGCAACGCCAGCCCGGCGCCCTGCTGTATAAAATCGGCATATACAAAGGTTCCGGCCCTAAGCGGGTGCGAAGATGAGTTGGTAAGTTCCACCTGCACCTGGTAATTATGAGCAGCATCGCCCTGCTGGCTGATGAATATAATTTTACCGTCAAATGTTTTACCTGGGTATAAATCCGTAGTAATATTCACTTTCTGGCCGTTCTTTAATTTATAAACATCGCTCTCTCCTACCTGTACATCCACTTTCAGCTTTGAAACATTCACCACTTTGCCAAGCACCGTACCCGGGTTTACAAACTCCCCGGCTTCCACATTTTTAACGGTTATCTGCCCGCTTACGGGGGCTTTAATCTGGTTGTCAGCTATCTGCTTGTTTATCTGCTTTATCTGGTTATTGGCATTGTCCAGGTTAAATTTAATTTCCTGCAGGTTAGTTTCAGTAGTTGCTTCGCCTTTCAGCAGGTTTTCATACCGGCTATAGTCCCGCTGCAATTTTTGCTGTTGCAGCTGGGCTGCTTCCAGGCGCAGGCTTAGCAGCGTATTGTCAACACGGGCAATTACCTGCCCGGCTTGTACCACGGAACCTAAATTAAAATCCACCGATTGCAGGTTGCCCGATGTTGTGGCGGCTATGTCCGCTTCATGAAAAGCCACTAATGTCCCGGTTTTTACAAGGTTGCCGGTTACTTTTTCCATTTTGGCCGGCAATACATTCACCGGAATTTCAACATTGGCATCGGCGGTTACCGTTTTTTTCTCTTCAATTTTACGTTTGTTACTGGCCAATTGAAAGCCTATCAAAGCCACCAGAGCCACAGCACCAACTATAATCCAAACTCTTTTTTTCATCACTTTTAATTAATTCTGTATTAATATTTTATTATAATTTATTGTAATACTGTTCAAGATTGCTGTTTGCTCTCTCCAAATCAAGCTGCGCCAGGTAGTAATTAATCAGCGAAAGGATATAATTATTCTGTGCATCTCTGTATGATGATTCAGCGTTCAGCAGGTCGCTAAGTGAACCTACCCCTTCTTTGTATTGCAGCGTTACATTATCATACACCTCAGTAGCTAAATTCACGTTATCCTTGTTGGTAGCAAGCGTACTTTGCGCCTGCCTGAACTGGCTTACTGCGTTTAAGTATTGCAGGTTTTGGTTAGCCGTATTTACTTCAAGGTTTAACTGTGCATTGTCACGCTGGTAAAGCGCCTGCCTGTATTGTGCATTTCTTCTGAATCCGTCAAATACACTCCATGAAAACCGCAGGCCTATGGTTGAATAATCAAACTGCCTGCTGAATACGTCCGACATTTCAGCGCCAAAACCATTCATTCCATACCGTCCAAATGCTGAAATACTGGGTAATGCACGCGCCCTTATAGACCGGGCGTTTATATCATACAACTGAATCTGTTTTTCCTGTAATTTATAATCTACCGTATTAGCGGCGTTAAATTCAGGAACAGAAGTTATTTGTGGTATTGCCTGTAGCCAGCGGGCTGTATCGGTAAGAATGATGGAGTCGTTTCCAAATATTCCCATAGCGTTTTTTAACGTATTGTAGGATAACTGAAGGTTGTTTTGCACCACTGAAATCTGGGCCAGCACATTATTAAGGCTTACCTGCACCTGCTTCACATCTACTTTTTTTGCAACGCCGGCTTCTGCCTGTAGTTTGGCAACCTCCAGCAGGCGTTCTGTTCTTGTTTTATTGCTGTTCAGCAGCTCAAGCTGTTTGTATATGGTAATTACCTGGAAATACGATGATGATATATTGTATATCAGGTTTTGTTTTACCTGTTCTGCCGTCAGGTTCGCAATTTCCTGGTTGGGTTTGTTCGCTTTCAGACCGGTTATCAGCGATTGGTTATATATGGGTTGTTCAACCTGTGCAGTTAAAACACTGGTATATTTATTACCGAAAGTAAGCCGGGTTTCCTGTGGAAACAGTGGCGGGTTAGCGGGTATAATGTTGGTTTGCAGTTTAAGGTTATTGCTCAGGTCACCGTTCAGCGATACCTGGGGCAGGTAGCCTGCCAACGCCTCGCGCGATGCCTGCCGGGCATTTTCTATGTTGTTTCCCGCAACTTCTACCGCCGGGTGGTTTTTCAGCCCGTAGCTTATACAATCTTTCAGGCTAAAAGGGCTTTGGGCAAGCGCACCGGTGGCTGTTAAAGCCACTATTGTTCCCGTCATTAAAAATCGTCTGAACAATCGGATGTTCGATGACTTATCAACTATTGACATATCAACTATTTAGGTTTTAAAAAAAAATTACTTAGTATCCAGTTTATCAGCTATTCCTTTAAGGGTGGTTATAGCTGTGCGACGCTCTTCATCAGACAGAATAGACAAGGCCTCTTCTTCAGCCTGTTTCAGCAGCTTTTTAATTTTTCCGGCAATGGTTTTACCTTCTTCGGTTACATAAACAAGGTTCTTGCGTTTATCACTGGCATCTTGCACAATAGTCACTAATCCTTTTTTCTCCAGGGCTACCAATGTGCGTTGTATGGATGACTTGTCCCTGTGCGTTACGTCTGCTATTTCCTGTTGTGACATACCTTCGAATGAATATGCGGAAAGAAGAATGGGAAACTGCTCAACCTGGAGGTTTATCTCACCATTTTGGAACAGTTGGTTCCCCTTACGGAAGATGGATTTTTGTATCCTGTGGATTTGAAAGAAAAAGGTTTCCCGCATTTCTGCGAAAAACTTTTCTGATATCAGGTCCTGTTTTTTCTCTTTTTCCATTTCGGGTACTGCACTGCAAAGGTAATACCATAAGTTGATATGTCAACTATTTTTTTACCAGGTAGCTGTCATGCACTTTAACGACGATGTGCCTTATTGTGCTGTTAATTAGGGTCTATAGTTAAGGTTAACCTGTTAAGCTCCTCTAAATCTTGATTTAATTGGTTCGATCCTATGCTGCTTAGCTCCACGAAATCCGAAAAGCCGCCTTCAGGGCGGCTTT
>DASPJH010000015.1:0-6460 GCA_035628715.1 Bacteroidia bacterium | reverse complement strand
AACAAAGACCTTGGCAAATGGAAATTCCGCACTGCCAATGTTGACGGTACTGATGACCATACAGACTCTGTGATGGCCAGCAACGCCAACGCCAAACTGCTGGACTACTACGATGTAGTTAACAAAACCTGGATAAACCGCGAACCAGACAGCCTGAAAGACTGGGATTTGGTTTGGACCCGCTACCACGAGTGGCTGTTTAACCAGTACCTGCCTGTAATGGGTGTTTTGAGTAATAAAGACGTATTGGTGGCCCAGGTTAAACCTGTAAACACTGCTACATTTGATTTTACCACCCTTACTGCCGGCGATTACAAGTATGAAAAAAACATAATAGGTTCAGACTGGAAACAATTTGACCCAATTACTTTTTCGTGGTCAATTGAAGATTCAACCCTGTATTTTGTAAAAACCCGCAACGGCGCCATCTGGAAAATGGAGTTTACCGGTTTCACTCCTTCAGGAAACAGGATTTCTTACTTCAACAAAACCAAAATGACTCCCGCCATGAGCGCAAACCCTGTGGCAACCGTTAAAACCTTTGGGGTATTCCCTAACCCTGCCTCATCAAACATCAGCCTGGTATTTGAAAACGCTGATAACTCAGTAAGCAGTACCCTTAAGATATTTGACCTTACCGGAAAAATGATTGAGAGCCACAACCTTGAAAGCGCTCCCGGTTTTTATGCCAACAGCCTTGATATTGCCCACCTGCCTACCGGTGTTTACGTTGTAACACTTGAAAACGGCGGATATTCATTGTCACAGAAATTAGTTAAACAATAACCAATACTACTGCAACCTGATGCGCCCGTTCGAAATATTTTCAGTTTTTAGTAAGCGTAACAGCTCCGGAAATATATTCCGCAACGGGTTATTGGTAATAATACTGGCCCTGGGCAGCACGGCTGTCCGCGGCCAGTATTTTATTCAACTGGGCGACAGCGCCGGAAAAGCTATTGACGGCGCCATTGTAAATGTGATACCTGTTGATGTTGCCAACCCTTACAAAAGCGCTAAACTTCTTTTTTCAGACGAAAAAGGCACGGTTAACTCACCCATTGGCGGACGCTGCCTGGTGAGGATTGATGCCGAAAACTTTGCCTTTTATGAAGATACACTGGTGCTTACCAAAAATGCCGCCGTAGTGATAAAACTGGAAGAACGCACCTTTATTACAGATGAAACCGTGGTAACAGCCATTTATGAGCCTACCACAACTGACAAAACAGTACCTAAAGTAAAAATTATTGATGCCAAACGCATACAGGCACAGGGAGCTGTGACCCTGAAAGACGTATTGAGCAACGAGCTGAACGTGCGCCTGAAGCAGGACAATATACTGGGCAGCAGCCTGAGCCTGCAGGGTATTGGCGGACAGAACATAAAAATACTTATTGACGGCGTGCCGATGATTGGACGCATGGACGGGAATATTGACCTGTCACAAATCAACCTGAACAATATTGAGCGCATTGAAATAATAGAGGGGCCAATGAGCGTAATGTACGGCACCGATGCGCTGGGGGGGATAATTAACCTCATTACCAAAAAAACAGGCAAACACAGCCTGGAAGGTAACCTGAACACCTATTACGAAACCACCGGGAATTATAATATTGACGGCAGGCTGGCATTTAAAAGCAGGAGAAATACCAGCGTGCAGGTATCCGGCGGGCGTAACTTTTTTGATGGTTTCGGGGAGCATGGCCTGAGAGGAAGGCAACAGCAATGGAAACCCAAAGAGCAATATTTTGCTGATGCCATTGTAGGTTTCAACATAAAAAAATCCAATCACCGTTTCCAGTCGCAGTATTTCCATGAGTTACTGCTGAACCGGGGCGAACCTGTTATACTGCCTTACAGCGCCTACGCCTACGACAATTATTTTTATACCACCCGCATTAATAACTCGCTGTTTTCAAACTTTACCCTTAAAAACGGCGCGCGGGTACAGCTCATCAACTCACTTGCCTACTTTGAAAGGCAGAACATCCAGCAGCGCCGTAACCTGCTTACCCTGGAAGATAAATTAACACAGGGGCAGGACGACCACGATACTTCTGTATTTTGGTTGCAGCTGCACAGGGGAACCTATACCCAGGCAGTAAATAAGAAATTCAGTTTTCAGGCCGGTTATGATATTAATATAGAAACCGGAACAGGGCAGCGCATAGAAGGCCATAAACAAACACTTGGCGACTATGCCGTGTATGCTACCGCAGAATACAAGCCCTGGACAAGGCTGGTGCTGCGTCCCGGTTTGCGCGCTTCGCATAACACCGCTTACGGTTCGCCCGTTACACCGTCATTTAACCTGAAATACGATATCAGCACAAAAATGCTGGTACGCGCTTCGTATGCAAGGGGTTTCAGGGCGCCTGCACTGAAAGAGCTGTACCTGTTTTTTGTAGACGTAAACCACAATATTCAGCCCGCTAAAGATTTACAGGCCGAGCTGTCTGACAATTACACAGTTTCAGGCGTTTATTCACAAAACTTCAGAGGATTCAGGCTGCGTATTGAGCCCGGTTTATTCCACAACCGTATCTATAATATGATATCGCTGGCCATTGTGGATGCTTCCAGCCAGTTATACAGCTATGTAAACATTGGAGAATACAGCAATGCCGGAGCCAACCTTTCGGCAGAGCTGAAGAGCGAGAAAGTGACCCTGCAGGCGGGCGCCGCTTTTACCGGTATTAAAAACTACCTGCCCGGCACAGAGCCCTACAGCACCACTACCGAATACAGGGCCAGCGCTGGCTATACCTTTGATACTAAAACCCAGGTGAGCGTATATTACAAGTACAACGGCAAGGTACCCGGTTTTGCCTTAGATGCCAATAACCAGGTATATCAAACTTTTATTCAGCCCTACGCAATGGCCGATGTATCGGTAACACAGCCGTTCCTAAAAGGGCAGATCAACCTTGTGGTGGGCAGCCGCAATGTTTTCGACGTAAAAACTATAAACTATAACGCTCCCACGGGAGGCGCCCATACAGGCGGCGGTAGCTCCATGAATATTGGCATGGGCCGCTCATATTTTATGAACGTAAGAATATTTTTATTTAACCAGGCTAAATGAGAACCCAATTACTAACCATATTAGTTGTATTAACGCTTTCACTTTCATCGTGCTGGAAGGATGAAGACCCTATTGTATTGCCGTCGGGAGGAAATACTATACAGGAGTCCGTATCATTAGGCCAGAACTACGATAAAATGGCGTATTTTAATATTGACGAGCGCCGCTTTATTATTCGCAACCTTGCCGATTGGGATTTGGCCTTTGAAAGCAGTGAAGAAGGTTTGCATATTGTTGTTAATGGAGGTAAAGGATATACTGTGCTTGAAACGCCAACTACCAACTTTGCTTCAGGCTTTGAGTTTTTGCAGGGAATGCCTTTTAAATGGGATGCCCCAAGCGGTAATTTAGATTCGACTGCAGTAGGAAAATGGTGGGACGATGTTTCTAAAGAATCGAGAAACAAATTATATTTTATTAATACCAAACCGATGGAAGTACCAACCACCGGTACTGCAAATAGTACTGACTGCATGCGCTTTCAGATTCTGGAAGCCAATAAAACAAGCTATCGGATAAAAATTGGAAAATATGATGATACAGTTGGTACCGTTTACACTATACCTAAAGACCATAAACGTAATTTTTCATACCTGAATTTCACCACCGGGGAAATTAAAACTGATTTTGAACCTGAAAAAGATACCTGGGATGTTGTTTTTACATATTATAGACACGTTTATTTTGATATGACCCCGAATATTGGCTACACGCTTGTTGGTGTACTTTTAAACCCCAATAAAGTGGAAGCCTACGAGGAGCGCTCTAAAAAATTTGAAGATATTGATTTAGCCTATGCTCAAAATGTTAAATTCACTAAAAATGCAGAAGTAATCGGTTTTGACTGGAAAGATTATAATCAAGTTACAGGCAGGTATACCACTAATCCCAAAATTACGTATATCGTAAAAACCATTTCAGGTTATTATTACAAAATACGGTTTCTTGATTTTTATGACACTACAGGCGTAAAAGGCACCCCGCTGTTTGATATGCAGCGGCTGTAATCTGAAAATTATTTAATTTTACTTATATATTTTAAACAACCCGTAATCAATTGGGGAAGCCCTATGATTACGGGTTGTTTTTTATTTAAAAAATGTAGTTAAAAAATAGTTAATTTATTCTGTTTAGAATCATTCTAAACATTATCTTCGCGGCCTGATAAACAAACCGATTAAATGCGTATAACATTAATACTTGCCGCGGTTTTTGCACTTTCAGCCTGCAAAAACAACACTAAAAATGCCAGCCAGTCTGACAGCCAGAAAAAAGATTCACCTGTTATTGACACTGCTGCAGTTAAAGCCGAAACACACCTGAAAAACTTACGCCAGCTTACCTGGGGCGGTAACAACGCCGAGGCATACTGGAGCTTTGACAGCAAAAAGCTGGTTTTCCAGAGCGACAATAAAGACTGGGGCTTAAAATGCGACCAGATATTCTATTTTGACGTGGAAGAAGCCGCACAGGATACACTTCGTCCTAAAATGCTGAGCACCGGCAAAGGCCGCACTACCTGCTCATATTTTATGCCCGGCGATAACACAATAGTTTATGCATCTACCCACCTGAAACATAACGAATGTCCACCGGTACCCGCACACCGCGCAGATAAAAAATACCTTTGGGCCATTTACCCGGAGTTTGACATTTTTGTATCAGACCTTAACGGTAAAATTGAAAAGCAACTGACCAACGCCCCCGGTTACGATGCCGAGGCGACTATATCCCCCGACGGAACTAAGATAGTATTTACCAGCACCCGCAACGGCGACCTGGACCTGTACGTTATGGATATTGACGGCAAAAATGTGAAGCAGGTAACCAACCAGCTCGGCTATGACGGCGGCGCTTTCTTCTCTCCTGACGGTAAAAAGCTGGTGTTCCGCTCTTCAAGGCCAACAGCTGATGAAGAAGTGAAAGAATATAAAGAACTGCTGGCACAAGGCCTTGTGGCCCCTACAAACATGGAAATTTATACCTGCAATATTGACGGCAGCGATTTGAAACAGGTAACCAAACTGGGCAAGGCCAACTGGGCTCCGTTTTACCATCCTTCGGGCAAAAAAATCATATTTTCATCCAACCACCACAGCGAACGCGGATATGATTTCCAACTGTATATGATCAATGAAGACGGCACGGGTTTGGAGCAAATAACCACCGAAAGCATATTTAATGCCTTTGCTATGTTCTCACCCGATGGAAAGAAACTGGTATTCTGCAGCAACCGTAACAACGGCGGCACCCGCGATACCAACATTTTTGTGGCCGACTGGGAAGATTAATTCAATCAACATTTATCATTAACTATTTATTATTTAAATAATGCGTATTGTAAGAGTAATTTCCTTGCTTGCTGCGGGTTTCTTTATAATCCCCGTTTCAGCACAGGATATATCAAAAAAGAACATAAAAAAAGACATTGAAAAACTGAGCAGTGATGAATTTTTGGGCAGGGAAACCGGCGAAGAAGGTGAAACCCTGGCCGCAGAATATATCTCCAAACAGTTTAAAAAAATGGGCCTGCAGCCCTGGGGCGATAGCGGTACCTATTTCCAGAATTTCAGTTTTACCTTCAAAAAGTCTACCATGAACAACCCTCATGGGGAAGGCGAAGGAGTACAGAAAACCGGGAAGAACGTGGTAGGTTACCTGGATAACGGCGCTAAATACACCATTATAATAGGAGCACACTACGACCACCTGGGTACAGGTATAATGGGCAGCAGCCGCGACGCCAACCCAGAAGGTAAGATACACAACGGGGCTGACGACAATGCTTCAGGCACTGCCGGAGTAATGGAGCTGGCCCGCTACTACGCTGAAAATAAGAAAAAAGAGAACTGCAACTTTATTTTCATAGCGTTTTCAGGCGAAGAGCTGGGGCTGGTAGGCTCTAAAAAGTTTACTGCTTACGAAAAGTTTGATTCATCGGCTATACAATGCATGATCAACATGGATATGATTGGACGTCTGAACGACTCTACCCAAAAAATAATGCTGTACGGACTGGGCACCAGCCCGGTTTGGGGCGGTATTGTGGAGAAGGCAAAACCTGCCGGCATCAGTCTTACCATTGACTCATCAGGCACCGGCCCTACCGACCACACCAGTTTTTACCTTAAAAACATCCCTGTGCTCTCCTTTTTTACCGGGCAGCACAAACAATACCACACCCCTGAAGACGACGCCCACCTGATTAATTACGATGGCGAAGTAACCGTATTGCAGTTTATTGCCCGCATTACTGACAGCGTGGCGGCTATGGATAAAATACAATTTACCAAAGCGGCCAGCAGCAACCAGGATACCCGTGTGAGCTTTAAAGTAACCTTGGGTATAATGCCCGATTACACTTTTGAA
>DASPJH010000014.1:0-2543 GCA_035628715.1 Bacteroidia bacterium | reverse complement strand
GGTAGGTCAATATGGGAATGAAACAACAATAAGGAAGTATATTGAAAATCAGGGAAACAAGGAGGGATATAAGGAATTTCATCGCAATCAGCTAAGACTGTTCGAATAACCCGATACCTCGCAGCTTGCTGCGGGGTAGTTCATTAATTGGGGATATTAGTTTAATTTATTATCAATAATTAAAATATCCGCGTATACCAGTTGCAATTTGTTCTTAATCTATTATGTTTGCATTGTACTAACCTGTTAATATGTATTGCACTAAGGCGATAAGCTAATTGCATTACACTAAAGAAAACCTAACTAAACCAATTATAATCTTTATGAAAAAAGCACACACTATTGTTTTGCGGCTGCTGGTGGTATCCTGTGCCTTTGCAGTTTTTACCCAATGTAAAAACAAACCCAAGGACAATCCGCCATCATCCGAAGAAACGGGGAAAATCACCCCTGTTGACCTTCCCGAAATCGTTCCCGGGTTTAATTTCCCCGAACAGGACTCTGTTATCAACGGCTGGCTGAACGATACGTCGTTTGCCGGCAACTACGACTCAGTAAGCATCTACAACCACGCCTGGGGGATATGGGCGGGACTTACCGACCCTACCAACCAGAAATATGCAGGCGATAAGCTACTGGTATTTGAAACCTGGATGGGCCTGGGCGAAGTACAGGATATTATAGAGGCCGGCGGCACAGCCTGCGATACCTCTTATGGCAAAACACACAGGACACCGCTTACACGTCCTAAACAGTTTGAGCACTCTGCCCGGTTTGCCGGCTTTCATCCTAAACAGCTGACAGGTGTTGCCAGCGAAGATGGTTTCAGCCAGTGGGTAACCGTGTCATACAGTCCTGAAGCAGCCTGCTTCTCCACCAAAAACCAGATTTTTAAACAATCGGTTATTAACCGCTCTTACGTTGAAAACGGTTTTGGTGCCATTCCACAATTCCCTAATTCAGCCATTACTATTAAGCCCACTTACCTGGTATACAAAGACACGAACGAGCTATTGCAGGTTCCCGTATGGCTGGATGCGCCCAACCCGCCGGATTCGTTTTCTGTAAACAGGTTTCCCTACTGCGTGTATGTAGATATGACAAACAAGCAGAAGAAAGACAAAAAGCTGAAACCCGTATTAACCAACGTTACAGATGCTAAAGCCATTGAAGAGGCTACCTGCAACCTCGATGATTTTATATACTTTAAAGTAGATGCTAAAATGGCGGCCCTTATGAACCATGAAGACAGCGTGCAGGGATTAAGCGGCGCCGGTGGAGCAACTGCCGGGCAAATTGCTTTACTGGTGGGCATGCACGTAACCACCAAAGAAATATCCAACTGGACCTGGCAAACCTATTACTGGACACCCGACCCTGAAAACCCGGGAACACCCAGCTCTGCACTGGCTGTGAAAACCCGCCCCAAACAATTAAAAGGCGCCGCCGGTCATTATGCCGCTGTGGCTGCTTATGCCATGCTGCTGCCTAATGGAGCAAACAATAAGACCAAAGGTGCCATGGGGCTGTTTGGTTACAACCCTTACCTGGAAGGTGGCTTTGGGCCGAATACCTTTAGTTTGGACAACAAGTTTAAGAAAGACTTCCAGTACGGGCAGCAAACCAACTGTATGAGCTGCCACATATTGGCATTACCTTCGCCGGCGGCACAGTATGGTACCGACCAATATATTGATACGCTGGACCCATCGTTGTATAAAAACCAGGTAAGGCTTGATTTTGCATGGTCTATCCAAACAGCGCTGATTAATGATACCGTGCCTTACTGGCAATTTAAGAAGTAAAAAAATTACCGTTAACAAGCAAATAAATTCAAAAAGCCCCGCCGGAAACGGACGGGGCTTTTTTTGGACTCAACAGTCAACAGTTAATAGTTTAGAATTTAAAGTTATCTGACAGGGTTTATTTCGTGCCTCGTTATTAAAAATAATACCGTGCAGATAGGGTGTAGTTGAGGGGGCTGATGTTGTATACATTTGTATTAGCAAAATAAGAATTAACAGTCACATTTTCCTGAAAAGGAGGGGTTTTACTTACTGATCGCGACTCAGATTTCCCAAAATTATGATTGTACAAAATACACGATGTTATCTGCCCGCCCAAAGTCATCCCTTTAAAAAATTTGTATTCTACACCTGCGTTAATTCCAATTCCCGTTGAATATCCCTGCGGACTCACAGAGCGGTAATTATGGCCGTGAATAAATTGGCCAGTAGCAGCCAGTGTTTGAACTTCTTTAAAGTCATTAAACATTTTTTCATGGGAGACATAAAATACCCTCGGCACCGGTTATAAAATTTAACCGTTTCAGAATAGCGTGCTGTAGCCGGTAGCCAATGCTAACAAAGTAGTTGCGCGTTGATGAATAGAAAGTCATTTCCTGGTGTATTTCAGATACGCTGGAATATATATATGGCCCTTTGTACTGGCGGCTGTATTTGTTTACGCTATACATAAACCGGGCTGTTATGCCGTGCTTCATAAGTGGGTTGCCAGGCGGTTTAAAAAACCACGTAAATTCC
>DASPJH010000013.1:0-4235 GCA_035628715.1 Bacteroidia bacterium | reverse complement strand
ACTTCCCACCACTTACTCACGCAGTGACGATGGCGGGCAAACATGGCCGGTATCGCTTACCATGCTGCCCGGTTATGATACCAGCCGCCAGGTGCGCGGCGGTGGAGACCAGTATGCTATTGATGTGGACGGCGACAATGTAGCCATTGTAATTGCCGATAACCTGGGTGGCGATGTAAGTTTGTGGAAATCTACAGACGGTGGCCAGTCGTTTAATAAAACTGTTGTTGACACTTTTGAGTTTGCGCCCTATGCAAGCAATAAAGTAATAGGCAGCAATGTGGCCACCAACGACGGTACGGTTGATGTAACACTGGATGCAAACGGTTATGCCCATGTTTTCTGGGGATACTCTGAAGTTAACCAAACCAATGCCAGCACCGATTCTGCTACGTTTGTCCCTGCCTCTAACCGTATTGTGTACTGGAATGAGCAAAACAATACCAAGCAGGTAATTGGCGGTATGACAGACATGAACGGGGATGGTGTGCTTACTGTGGCTACCGGTACCTTTCGTTCGTTAGCTGCCAACAACGCCCTGCCAAGGCTACAGGATGCAAACGGTAATATTATTGACCTGATCTCAGTGGCACGTTACGGCAACACGTCTCTGGCTACCATGCCCAGCGCCCTGGTTGACGGGCAGCGTATTTTCTGCGTATACTCCGCTCCGCTGGAAGGCGATGTGTATTTAAGCGATACCAATACATCCAGCAACTTTCGTGATGTGTTTGTGGTATATTCCACTGATGGCGGTCAAAACTGGTCTGATCCCCAAAACCTTACACAGGGCCACCAGGTAGAGGATGTGTTTGGCTGCCTGGGCAAGCGTATTGTAAATAATGTACTGCACCTGGTTTGGCAGCGTGATGATTTTCCCGGTACCAACCTGCAGAATAACTCAAGCGATGGATCACACCCCACAGTAAACAACGTTATTTTACATGCTGCTATACCTGTACAGGCTATACTTAACAACCAGATTGGCCTTGGACCTGGGGTAGGTATTAAAGAAGTGAGCCAGAATGTGTACATCACTTCAGGTTTCTATCCTAACCCTACCAATAATGGTGGTGAGGTGGAAATATACCTTACTGAAACTACGCCGGTTACTGTGAGCGTTAGCAACCTGCTGGGTCAAACCATGCAAACCAGCGACTTGGGTATGACGGCCCCCGGCAATAACCACATACAGGTAAATACCGATAACCTTGCCAACGGTGTATATATGTACACCATCACTACTGACAGCTACAGTGTAAGCGGCAAGTTTGTAGTGAACAAATAACCAGGGGCTATTGGCCTTCCGACCTTATTAATGAGACCCCGGTTGATACGTCAGCCGGGGTTTTTTGTTTAATAATGTTATGGTATTTTCAGCCATACAACATTAGGCTCTGCAATTATTTTCAGTATTCCGCCGCGGTTGGCAAAGTAAGCTTTTTGGCTTTCATCCTTCACGCCTGATGTAGTTTTAGTTACCGTTCTCACATTAAAATAGGTTTTACCCAACACATCCAGGGTGTCGAATTGCTCATTAAACGGATAATTATACTGGTTTTGCGCGTGGATAAGGTAAGTATCCGCCTGTTTTTCAGTACCGGATATATAGGAGCCGTAACTAACGCCAATGTTTGAACTATAAACTTCTTCGGGTTGTGCAGTAAGGGTAAGAAAAAGCAGCTTTGTATTGTCTTTGCTGTTCACGTACTTAAAAGCTACTACTTCAGTTTGTTCGTTTACAGGGCCAATGCACCATTTATAGGGACCGTAAGTCCAGTGTTGCCGGGTTCCCAATCCAAAAAATATAAGCGTATCTATCGGGCTGCTATTGCTGTCAGCTACCTGGAAACGAAGCGTATCAAAACCCGAATAATTTACCAGCAAACTGTCTTCAGGTAAGGGGTGTTTTTGTTTGGCATCTTTCTCACAGTCGTTTTCATGCTTGCATGAAACAGTGCAGACAATAACAATTGCTATCAATAACAGTATAAATGCTTTCATGCAGGTAGGTTATTACGAGCAATTTAGCTAAAATCCGGCGCGAGTATTCTAGTGCCTATACTTTTGAAGCGTCCGGTTCGAAAATCAATAAAGTATATTTATATTAATTAGACCGAATGCTTGTAATTAGGGGTGCCACAGTGTAAGCCGCAAGTTTGTGGTGAACAATAAGCTGTTAGCCTGATAAACAAAATCCCCGGTTGATACGTCAGCCGGGAGAATTATTTATTACGTGGTAATAAGTACTGTGATTCAGTAATTATACTTACAGGCTAAAGTTCAGTGTTTTTGAAATTGCATAAAAAATATTTTATGAAACGAATTATACTTTTATCATTAGCAGCGCTTTTAACAATTACAACATTCGGGCAACTAACTATTGATCTTAGCGAAACCCACTCTATTACTAAAACAATTGATATAACAGTTAAGCCGAAATTAACTATTCAAAATATGTTGCCGGCCCTGCCAGAAGGATGCCAGTATGTAGTTGAAATTAATCAGGAAGAAAAAATAATTCCTCCAATATCAGCAGGTGGATTAAATACTTTGGTAGAAGCCCAAAAAAAAGACCTGCCTAAGTGTGTCAAGGAAAAAGAATTTATGGAGAGGTATGATAATTTAAAAAGTGCTGGAGACGAAGCTGAAATAAAAAAGTATGTGAAAGAGCTTAATGAGTATATAAACGGGGTGCTGGACACCGAATGTATAAATATGGGAAAACAGCTTATTGGACTTACTATCAAAGAAATAGATTTGGCCTTACCAATTAAATATAATCAAGTAATTAAGGTATTTATATACAAAAGATGCGATGGCAAAAATGTTCAGATATGGGAGTACACCTATAAAACGCCCGATAAAACACCTTGGAAAACAATGCTTGGTTTTACTGTTATACCTAATATATTAAACCCTGTAACTAATTATTATACAAAACAGTCAGACATAAACTCTACTGAGTATGTAGTTTCTCCATTAAATAATCAAAGAAAAGACTTTTTTGAAAATGTCAGTCCCACTTTCATGGTCCAATGGGCGCCTTTAAGAAAATATAACCACTCATGGAAAGCTATCTTCTCAAATAATTTTTACCAGTTTGGCTTTACAGGTGGTTTAAGCCTGAATTTTGCAGGCGAAAGCTCGTTGGCCAATGTAATGGCTGGACCCTCCATAGTAATTGCCGATAATATGTCCCTATCGTTTGGCCTGATAATGACAAGAAAAAGTGTACTTAGGGGGAATTATGTGCCAGATGAAATTGTAACAGAGCAATTGACATTTGATCAGCTGCATGAAAAGCGGTACATGGTTGAGTACTTTTTTAGCTTGGCATTCAGGTTTGATCAGAATCCTTTTAAAAGGAAGGAAACCCCAGAGGGCGAGGATTAAGAATGTAATAGCTGTTACTGTTTAAGCCCTATAAAAATTATAGGGCTTTTTTATTACTGCCAGTTAAAATATCTTCCCCGGGTTCATCACGCCCTTAGGGTCAAACACCTGCTTTATGCCCCGCATCAGGTTCAGCTGCACCTCGCTGAAAGGAATATCCATATACGGTTTCTGCACATAGCCAATGCCGTGTTCCCCGCTGATGGTGCCGCCCAGCAGTTTGCACAAGCCAAAAATCTCGCGTATGCCTTTGGGAAGCTCGTTGTTCCAGGCATCATCGCTCATATCGCCTTTCAGAATATTCACGTGCAGGTTACCGTCGCCCGCATGGCCGTAGCAAACACTGGTAAAGCCGTAACGCTCGCCAATCTCTTTTACGCCGCGTAAAAGCTTGGGCAGTTCGGCCCGGGGTACCACGGTATCTTCTTCTTTATATATGCTGTGCGCCTTTACCAGCTCGCCAATACTACGGCGTATCTTCCATAAATGTTCTTTCTGTTCCGATGTATCAGCCAGTAAAATATCATCTGCGCCAAACTGTTCCAGTACGGCGGCAATAGCCTCGCATTGCGGGTACAGCGCCTCCAGGTCGTTACCATCCACTTCCACCAGCAGGTAGGCTTCCGTGGCGGGTTTAAAGTCAAAGCTTACGCCCAGTTTATTTACGGATATTTCCACGGCGCTGCGTTCCATAAACTCCAAAGCGCTGGGCAATATCCCCGCCCTGAATACTTCTGACACGGCGGCACAGGCCAGCTCAGCATCGGCAAAAGGCGCCAGCATCAGCAAATTATTCTTGGGGTACGAGATTATTTTAAACACAATTTTCGTAACAATGC
>DASPJH010000012.1:0-2556 GCA_035628715.1 Bacteroidia bacterium | reverse complement strand
TTATTATTGAAGATATGTTTCCATTTCACCGAAACATTGCTATTGTTATATCCATACGAAGTATCGCTGTTCAGGTTAAAGCGATCGCCGCTGAGGTAACCGGTAAAATAAAGGCTGTTCTTATTATTTACCTGGTGGCTGATCAGCAGGTTTACGTCGTAGAACGAAGCCTTGCTGTGTTTATAATCGTCGGGCAGCAAATTAAGCAGCCAGCGCGCATAGGTGGTGCGGCCACCCAGGATGAAAGATGTTCTGTCTTTCTTTAAAGGTCCTTCGATGTTGAAACGGCTGGTCAGCAAACCTATACCGGCCGTGCCGGCAAAGTTCTTTTTATTTCCTTCGCGGCTCGATACATCCAGCACCGACGACAGGCGGCCACCGTATTTGGAAGGTATGCTGCTCTTGTACAACTCCACATCTTTTACCAGGTCGGGATTGAAGGCTGAAAAGAAACCGAAGAAGTGGGTGGGATTATAAATGGTGACATCATTGAATAATATCAGGTTTTGATCGGCCGAGCCGCCGCGCACGTTGAAGCCGGTACTGGCTTCGCCCACGGTCTTGACTCCCGGCAGCGTTAATACTGCTTTCAATACATCCGCCTCTCCGAATACCGAGGGCACCTGTTTGATGGCCCGCATGGTCAGCCGCTCCGTGCCCATGCTTACATTTCTTACGTTGGCTCTTTTTTGCGCGGATACGATCACTTCGCGCAGCGAAACAACACGCTCGGTCATATCTATATCGAGCTTACCGTTTGAATAGACCATTACCTGCCGGCGCGTGTCCGTCATGCCAATACCCTGGACGATCAGCGTATGACGGCCGCGGGTTAGCTCGATGGAATAGTATCCATATTGATCGGTAGACGTTCCATTGGAACTATTTGCCTGAGAAATGCTGGCGCCTACAACCGGTTCGCCCGTTTTAATATTGCGAACATAACCTACCACGGTAATAGAGCCCGACGCGGCGGCACCTTTTACACCAACATCGAATAATTTATTTTCGATGGAAGCGTCGGGCCGCGTCGCTTTTTTATCGCCATATTCCGGGATTGCGCTTTGAGCGGTATCTTTTACTGCGGAAGTAAAGTATCCGGCCGGCAGCTCCGTTTTTATTTCAACTCCTTTGGTTAGGAAAACCTGCTTTTGCGATTCCAGAATGGCGAAGCGGAAATCAGTATTCTGAAAAGCAGTTTCCAGTGTATGCTGCAGGGTTTCACTGGTAACGGAAAGGTTGAAGCGGGCACTGTCGAACACAACGAGATCATAATAGAAATAGTAACCCGTTTGCCGTTCCAGTTCCTGCGTGAGTACTGTTATGTCCACGTTGCTGAAATTAGCCGATACCAGCTTGCGCTGGTCCTGTGCGGCGGCCTGCAGGCAAAAAAGGAAGATTACAAGGCAGCAGCCCGTCCTGGTTAGCAGTTTAGTCATGTTATTGCGTTGTTGCATCAAAGTATTGTACCGCCATTACGAGGGCTTTTTCCCGGTTTTTACGATACTTTACCTTATTTTTTTTCAGATGTTGCCGTATTTCTTTCGCCTTTTCTTTTAACACCCCTGTCAGGTCCCTGTAACTTTTGACGGTATGCCAGGTATTGTTCCTGTTTAAGTAGAAAAAATTCTTTGTAATAAATTTTTGCTCCAGCTTGTCGGTGACGGTTTCTTCGAGAATTTTTTGCCTTTTGGCAAGGAGGTGAAGCTTGCCCTTGTACAATTCCTCGTAGAAGCCAGTGTTCAAAGTCACATTGTTCAACGAGTCGCGCACCACGCGGATGAAACGGCGGTTCCCGAAAGTAAATTCCTTTACTTTCTCGCTGTGAAGATTTTGCATCAGCTTGTGAAAATGCTGGATGATGAGCTCGTCCTTGTAAACATCGTAAAGCATATTTACGCCAGGGAAGCTAATACCGTCGTAAACCACGGTACCGTTTTGCCAGGCATTTTCGGGATAGTAGGCAAACCCTTCGATTTTATTTGAATAACCTATATGCAGCCAGCCATTATAGAGACGCGACTGCTTATCGGTATATTTATGATAGATATCGACGGCGTTATTGTAGGCCGCTTTTGAGTAAGCGGAATCCGCCACATTGTCCTGGGCTTTTGCTGCCTGGTACAGCCAAGACAGGATAAAAAGGAGTAATACAGATTTAGACATCAGTTTTGGTTTGAATAACTGGATATTCAGGTGAAATCCATTCAATGATAATGATATATGCACTTAGAAGAACCCGCCGGAAAATTTTTGACAATATTGTAACAACGGCTGTTGCATTGCGACCCCTGTTTAGTGCATAACTATTTGGTAAGATAAAAAAATATATGTTTGGATGTATACCGGGCAGTAAGGAATGTTATTTCTGCAACTCGCCTGTTTGGGTATTAAAATGGCTTCTAAACATGAGAATATCTGCTTCAATAAGGTTAATTTCCGTTTATAAAATGCTAATTGTATGCCTGACACGATTAATCTGCAGGTAAATGGTAAAAAGCAGGCCGTACAGGCCGACCCTGCTACTCCGCTCCTGTATGTGTTGCGAAACCAGTT
>DASPJH010000011.1:0-2846 GCA_035628715.1 Bacteroidia bacterium | reverse complement strand
TTTTTGTGAACACCGGTATACGCGACACTACTTACTACTGGGCCGAACTGGCAAGGCTGATAAACGTGTACTGCGACCTTAAAGAGATTGCCCCCGAGCTGGACAGCCTTGATATTGGCGGCGGACTGCCCATTTATACCTCGCTGGGTATTGAGTATGATTATGCTTATATGATAGACCAGATAGTGATGTACATCAAAACTATCTGCGATGACCGGAGTGTGCCGGTGCCCCATATTTACAGCGAGTTTGGCCAGTATACCGTGGGCGAAAGCGGCGGGATGCTGTACAGCACCATTGGGCGCAAGGCACAGAACGACAAGGAGTTGTGGTATATGATTGACAGCTCTTTTATCACCACCCTGCCGGATACCTGGGGCATTGGCCAAAAGTTTATACTGCTGGCTATTAATATGTGGGAACGCCCCTTCCAGCGTATTAATTTAGGCGGAATAACGTGCGACAGCCAGGACTTTTACAACAGCGACACGCATACCAACCAGGTATTTATGCCGGTGATGAAAGATGACGAGAAGCTGTACATGGGTTTCTTCCACACCGGGGCCTACCAGGAGAGCATTGGTGGCTTTGGCGGCATACAGCACTGCCTTATACCGGCGCCCCGCCACCTGCTTATTGATAAGGTTGACGGCCAGTTTACCTATAAACTTTTTTCAGAAGAGCAGGACTCAGCCGGTATGCTGAAAATTTTGGGATACTGAGGAAACGCTTTGGGGAGAAAGTCGAAATGGGCAACCTAAAAATGTGTTAACTCAACTCACCATACTTTGATATATTGCCGCCGGATGAAAGGCAACCAACTTTCCAGCAGCCTGCGCGTGCAGGTGTATGTGCTATTGGCAGGACTGCTGATAATGGCGGCCAAGTTTGTTGCGTACTTTCTAACCAAATCGAACACCATACTTACCGATGCGCTGGAGAGCATTGTAAATATTACCGCTGGCGCTGTGGGAGTTTACAGCTTATACCTGGCAGCAAAACCTAAGGATATTGATCATCCCTACGGGCACGGCAAGGCAGAGTTTATCTCTGCTTCTATTGAGGGCACGCTGATTGCCGCCACGGGACTAATGATGGTATTTAAGTCGTCGTTTAACTTATACCGGCCGCAGCCTCTGGCCAACCTGGATGTAGGCATGTACCTTACAGCTGCCGGGGGCATACTGAATTATATACTGGGAGCCGTTTTGACCCGCTACGGAAAACGCAACCATTCCATCACGCTTGAGTCCGGGGGGAAACACCTAAAAACCGATGCATACACCACAGCCGGAATACTGGCGGGGCTTTTCGTTATTTATATGACCGGTCAGCCATGGCTGGATAATATAATAGCTATTGGTATCGGGATATTTATACTGGTAGCTGGTGTTAAGATACTTCGTCGTTCAATAGCCGGTATAATGGATGAAGCGGATTATGACTTGCTGGTCAATGTAGTTAAAATACTGAATGAAAACCGCCGTCCCAACTGGATTGACATTCATAACATGCGTATTATTAAGTACGGCAGCAACCTGCATATTGATTGCCATATGACCCTGCCCTGGTACCTGAATGTAGCGCAAGCCCATGACGAAGTGCAGGCGCTGGAAGACCTCATCGCCGACCATTTTCCGCAGGGGGTGGAGCTGTTTATTCATACCGACGCCTGCATGGAACCGTCGTGCAGTATCTGCACCCTGGGAACCTGCGGAGAGCGTAAGCAGGCTTTTGCTTACAGGGAAGAATGGACGCTGGAAAATGTGATGCGGAATGAAAAACACAGAAGCGCCCAAACTTGACAAACCTTTTACGCCCTTAAACGCAACCAATAAAAGATGGCTGGATTAAATGTCATTTCAGGTTCTCTTTTTGCTCGTTCAATATTTCTGTTACCGCTTTTAGGTCGAAAATACTGTTCTGCAACCGTGACTCAGCCAGTTGAAGCGCCTGCAGCAGTTTATCAGCATTAGCCGATTTTTGCTTTTCCATGGTACCTGAGCCGATCAGCAGCCATTCGGCACTTATAGAAGGGTATTTAAGAAGGATCTTTTGCAACAGTTCAACCCCGGGTTTATTCCTGCCCGAAGCAATATGCGATAATACCGCCAGGGAAATATCCAGCGAGGCCGCAAAATCCGTCTTACCGGAAGACACTCTGCTCACCACCTCCAACACACGCTTATTCAAATCATCCATACTTTACACTTGTGAATTTTACTTTACAAATGTAAAGCACTTGGTTTAACATTTGTAAAGTAAGGACTTGCGTTTGATTTGCTTATGTGCTGGATTATGTGTCAACTTAAACTTTAACTTTATGCTTTAAACTGCTGTTTTTCAATAGTATAATAATAAAGGTTAAACAAATCCAGGTTTAGATGGTGCGCCCCGAGAAGACCCGTCGTTTTGGCAATGATATACCAACCTACACCAAAAGTGGTTGAAACACAGATGGCAGTAAATGAACAAATGGATAGTATTAAATAAAAAGTTTAAGATGGAAAATTTTACAGATGTTATGGAAACAAACAAAAAATCCAGCTCCGACCTTGTTGAAGAAAAAGCCAGAGAAATCTTTCCGCTACTAAACGGATTATGCTGGTTTGAAATTGAGAGAACCTTGGAGCGCGTAAAAGATATTTACAGCGGATACCCTATTTATTCCCCCCGGCAGGAAGAAAAACCAAACTACGAGTGGCCTCGTTAATATCGCAATAATACTCATAGTTAGGCTCCTGAAAGTCCATTTTCTTAATAAATGAAACCCGATAAGTTTTATCTGAATGCCGCTTTAATGCTGATATTTCATAAACATTCACAAAGAATGTGGGCTTAAAATT
>DASPJH010000010.1:0-4310 GCA_035628715.1 Bacteroidia bacterium | reverse complement strand
GGGGACCAAACGGTTTCTCCAATACATTTAAGGAAATTAACGTACAGCCCGGCGGCGTGTGGCGTTTTACCATGCACGGGCCAAACGGTGTGGATTTTCCCAATAAAATAGAATACAAAGAGGTAGTAAAACCCAGCCGTATAGCCTTCAGGCACAGTTCGGACGGCCAGGATGAAACCTACTTTGATGTAACCGTTAATTTTGAAGATAAAGGCGGTAAAACACAGTTAACCATGACCATGGTTTTCACTACCGAAGAAGAACGTGATCGTGTGGTGAAAGCCAGTGGTGCAATGGATGGCAACAAACAAACCATGGATAAAATGGAGGCATACATCAGGGGTATACAGGGAATTGGCAACCCTGAGCTGGTAATAACCCGTGAGCTGGATGCTCCGCGCGACCTGGTATGGAAAGCATGGACTAATAAAGAAGCCCTGGCAGCATGGTGGGGGCCGGTTGGTTTTGACATTGAAGTGAGGCAGTTTGAATTAAAACCCGGCGGATATTTTCATTATTCAATGGATAATAACCAGGGGTTTAAAATGTGGGGCCGGTTTGAATTTAAGGAAATAACCGCACCGGAAAAACTGGTTTTTTTCAATGCTTTTTCAGATGAGGCGGGTACCCTGCAACGTGCGCCATTTTTTGACGGAAAGTGGGCGCTTGAAATACAGAATATAGTTCAGCTCACTGAAAACAATGGTAAAACCACGCTAACCATCCGCTGTTACCCGGTTCATGCCACGGCTGAAGAGCTGGATGTATTCCATGCCAACCGTGCCAGCATGCTCGACGGCACTAACGGCACCTTTGATAAGCTGGAAACCTATTTAAAAGGGTCAAAATAAGTGTCGCAAATCACCCTTTTATTGACGCAATCAACCAGTATGCATTATTAACAGGGTACCTATTTTTGAATTGTGAAATTAATCAACCATTAAAAATATTTAAAAAATGTCAAAGCAAATTTTTGTAAACCTGCACGTAAAAGACCTGCAAAAATCAATGGATTTTTTCCAGAAACTGGGCTTCACATTCAACCCTCAGTTTACCGATGAAAAAGCAGCCTGTATGGTAATAAGCGATACCATATTCAGCATGCTGCTGATGGAGCCTTATTTCAAAAGTTTTATGGACAAGGATATTCCCGATACCAAAAAAACATCAGAAGTATTTCTCTCTCTGTCAGCCGAAAGCCGTGAAGAAGTGGACAGCCTGGTAAAAAAAGCGTTTGATGCAGGCGCCCGTAATTATAAACAACCGCAAGACTACGGATTTATGTACCAGCATGCTTTTGAAGACCTCGACGGCCACATTTGGGAAATATTCTGGATGGACCCTAACGGTATTCCGCAACAATAACAAGCCATTAGCTTTTGGCCTTTAGCTGTTCGCTTTTAGCTAAAGGCCAAAGGCGAAAAGCCAACAGCTATGAAGAAAACCGAAACCGTACAAGAATACCTGGCCCGGTTTAACCACCCGATGAAGGCTGAAATTGAGACTTTGCGCAGCATTATTTTAAATGCCAGCGATAAAATAGCCGAGCGGGTAAAATGGAATGCGCCCAGCTTTTATTACAAAAATTATGATATGGCTGCATTTCATGTGCGTCCTGAAGACTATGTGCACATTGTATTTGTTTTTCATAACGGAACGATGATACATGAAAGCGACGGATTGCTGGAGGGCGATTATAAAGACCGCCGCATGGCGAAATTTTACAGCATGGACGATATAAAGGCCAGGCAACCGGTACTGGAGAAAATAGTGAAGGAATGGGTGAAACTGGTTGATAATTAGTAGTAATTAACTATACTGTAAATAAAGTAAAAACTGCATAAAAACGTCTATCAGGTAAAAATAATAAAGAAAACTATGAACTATGATATTACCGCAGCAGTAGTAGAAGTTTTTAAAACCAATGTAAAATATACAGTTCAGGCCGAAAAACTGGTAGCTGCATTAAAGCAGCATTTTAACGGCGCACGCATAAATTTTGACCTGGAAGACCGTGATAAAATACTGCGGTTGGAAGGAGAAAATATTAATGCAGGAACCGTGGCAGAAATTATGAGAAAAAACGGTTTTAACTGTGAAGTGTTAGAATAAAAACTTAAAAAACAAAAAAATTATGAAGACAATTAAGAAATCTGTTGAAATTAAAGCGTCTAAAGAAAAAGTTTGGGATATACTGTTTGATACTGAAAAATCAAAAGCATGGTATGAAGCGTTTATGGCAGGCTCGCACGCAGAAGGTAACTGGACCAAAGACAGCCTGATGCTGTTTAAAGACGCTGAAGGCACTGGCCTTGCCGCAAGAGTGGTAGAGATAACCCCCGGCGAACTGGTGGATTTGCAGTACGAAGCAGTGGTATATAATGGCAAGCTGAATTATGACGACCAGGAAGCACAGGACTGGAAAGGTCTCCACGAAACTTACCGGGTAACAGGAAATGGGGTGGCAACTACCCTGGCAATTGAATCGGGGGTGCCTGACCGTTTCTTTGGATCAATGGATGAGGCTTGGGATAACGCCATAAAAAAAATTAAGGAACTGGCAGAAAATTAAAAAAATATTAAACCAAAAAATACCTAAAACTATGAAAACCATTTTTAAATTAAAACCTTTAAATACCGACTTGGCGGCATTGCTGCTGCGGCTTATCCTTGGCGGAATGTTTATTTACGTAGGGTGGATGAAAATAGACGCCTACAACGAAATTTTACCCATATTTGGTGATATTATCGGTATTGGTGCAAAATTATCGTTTCATTTGGTAATATTTGCTGAATTTGGCTGCGGAATATTGGTAACATTAGGTGTTTTTACACGCTTAACAGTGATACCTATTTTTATAGTTATGTTTGTAGCCTATTTTTTTGCCCATGCCAATGATACATTTATAATGAAGCAGTTACCCTTTGTGTATTTGCTTTTATGCATAGTAGTATTCACACTGGGCAGCGGCCGGTTTTCAGTGGATGGGCTGATATTCAGGAATAGGGCATAATGTAATTAAGTATAAAATAAAAAAAGTGTTATTGTATCATTTTAATAATAGTAAATGATAAATGTAAAATGGAAACCGAGAATAAAGAGCCGGAGATTGCACACGTTGCAAAATCCACGCGAGGAAGAAAAGTATTTGACATTATAAAGCTGTCGCTGAAGGGCGAAGAGCTGGACTATACACAGGGCAGTATATCACGGGCCGTATTTTTGCTGGCCATCCCAATGATTCTTGAGCTAAGCCTCGAGAGCGTATTTGCCCTGGTAGATATGTATTTTGTGGGCAAGCTGGGTAAAAACGCCATTTCTACAGTAGGGTATACCGAATCAGTAATAACCATTGTTTATTCGGTGGCCATGGGGTTAAGCACTGCCGCAACAGCAATAGTGGCAAGAAGGGTGGGTGAGAAAAGCCCTGCCGAGGCTGCCCATGCGGGCGCCCAGGCTATTAACGTAGCGCTGATTTTAACCGTTATTTTCAGCATTGCCGGGGTTGTATACGCAGCGGATATACTGCGTTTTATGGGTGGCACTGAAGATTTGGTGAGAGAAGGCACCTCATTTACCCAGATAATGTTTGGCGGCAGCATCTCAATTATTATGCTGTTCCTTATTAATGGTATTTTCAGGGGTGCAGGTAATGCAGCCATGGCTATGAAAAGCTTATGGATCGCCAGCATACTGAATATTATATTATGCCCCATATTTATCCATTTTTACGGATTAAAAGGCGCAGCCATAGCAACCGTTATCGGGCGGACATCAGGGGTGCTGTACCAGTGTTACCATTTATTTAATGGACAGAATATGTTAAAATTTACCCGGAATTTATTCCGGGTCGACTGGGAAATTATTAAGTCAATAATTAACATTGCCTGGCCTGCCACTTTCCAGTTTGTTATAGCCAGCGGAAGCTGGATTATCCTTACAAGGCTGGTGGCTGAAACTGGTGGTACTGATGCGTCTGCCGGGTACCAGGTAGCCATACGGAATGTTATATTCTTTATACTGCCTGCCTGGGGGTTAAGCAATGCCGCTGCTACGCTGGTAGGGCAAAACCTGGGCGCAGGTAAACCTGAAAGGGCTGAAAAAAGCGTATTGCTTACCGCCCGCTACAATGCCATATTTATGGCTTTTGTGATGGTGCTGTTCGTGTTTTTTTCAGAGCAGATAATCGGCTTATTTAATGAAGAACCTGCCGTTATTGCCTATGGCGCCGAATCGTTGAAAATTATTGGCTTTGGCTACATATTTTACGGAATAGGCATGGTAATGACACAGGCCCTTAACGGTGCCG
>DASPJH010000009.1:0-4338 GCA_035628715.1 Bacteroidia bacterium | reverse complement strand
ATTCTCCCCCGTTGCGGCCTGCATACGGACCAATATCCACCAGTTCATCGGCGGCTATCATCACGTCTTCGTCGTGCTCTACAATCACCACGGTATTTCCCAAATCTCGCAGCGATTTCAGCACCCGAACTAAATTTTCCGTATCGCGGCTATGCAGGCCTATACTCGGCTCATCCAGTATATACATGCTGCCCACCAGGCTGCTGCCCAAGGATGTAGCTAAATTAATTCGCTGCGACTCGCCACCGCTCAGCGTATTACTCAGGCGGTTCAGGGTAAGGTAGCCCAAGCCCACCTCCAGCATAAAGGTGAGGCGGTTGGTAATTTCTTTTAATATCCGATCGGCTATTTTAGCATCCGTATTATTTAACTTCAGGTTATTAAAGTATTCACTGGCGCGGCTTACCGGCATTAAAACAATATCGGTAATGGATAATTTTTCTTCGGGGTTATTTTCGTTGATTAATTTAACGTAGGTAGCATCTTTACGCAGCCTTGTACCGCGGCAATCCGGGCAGGTAGTTTTGCCCCGGTATTTACTCAGCATTACCCGGTACTGAATTTTATATATTTTCTCTTCTAAATATTTAAAAAAATCATTTATACCGTCCAGTCCGCGCGCACCTTCCCACAGCAGGGCTTTTTCCTTTTCGTTTAAATCGAAATAACTGCGGTGGATAGGAAAATCAAAATGGATGGATTTACGTATAAAATCTTCCTTCCATTCCGACATAGTTTCTCCGCGCCAGGCTGCCACCGCGCCTTCGTATACACTCAGGCTTTTATCGGGCACCACCAAATCTTCATCAATTCCAATTACAGAGCCGAAACCTTCGCAGGTTTTGCAGGCGCCGTACGGGTTGTTAAAGCTGAAAAAATCGGTGCTGGGCTGTTCAAATATTATCCCGTCGGCCTCAAACCTTGATGAGAATTGCAGGGTATGCTCCTTCCCCGCCGGGTTGGTTACTTTTACAAAACACTCCTGGTGGCCTTCCAAAAAGGCTGTTTGCACGCTATCTGCCGCCCGGCTGAACAGTTCGTCGTCTTCTTTATCTATTAAAATACGGTCAATTACCAGGAAACAATCAGCGGGCTTTACTTTTTTGAGGGCAGCTTTGTTCTCCGCCAGCTCTTCAATCTTATGGATTTCGTCTTTTACCAATATGCGGGCAAAACCTTTCTGCAGCAGTATCTTTAGCTCTTCATCCAGCTTGCGGGTAGTGTTTATGCGGCTTAGCACCAGCACGGTACTTTCGTTCTCCAGTCCCACAACAAAATTCACCACGTCTTCCACTGTGTGGCGTTTTACTATATCACCGCTAACCGGCGAAATAGTTTTGCCAATTTTGGTAAACAGCAGTTTCAGGTAATCATAAATCTCGGTGCTGGTGGCAACGGTACTGCGCGGGTTGCGGGTATTTACCTTCTGTTCAATGGCAATGGCAGGTGATATGCCCCGGATGTAATCCACCTCGGGCTTGTTCATCTTGTCCATGAACTGGCGGGCGTATGCACTAAGGCTCTCCACGTACCTGCGCTGCCCTTCGGCATACAGGGTATCAAAAACCAGGCTTGATTTGCCGCTGCCGCTCACGCCGGTAACCACCGTCATTTTGTTCCGGGCTATCTCTACGTCTATGTTTTTCAGGTTATGCTCGCGCGCGCCCTTGATAAGAATGTTGTTATTTGCCGCCATAAAAAAAGAGGGTGCAAAATTACGGTAGTTTGCACCTTTTACCAACTGTCAGCCGGTTTTATCAATAGGCTACACCAACCCGTGCTTTTGCAGCTCTCCCTGCTCATCGCCGGTTATGTAGGCAAATATTTTAAAGGTATCATTAAAATCCCTGAGCAGGTAAATCACATCAAATTTGATGGTTACGGGTGTGCCGTCTTTCTTTACATTATCGCTTTTCCAGTGCACGGTTACGGCATAATGGTTTTCATTCAGCGGGTTGATGCTCACATCCTCCACTATCATTTTTTTAGTGCCGACCTTACGGTAAAACTCATACCCTTTTGGTATAGCCTTCTTAAACTGGTCGTCATTCTTCCCTCCCGAAAAACCAACCGGACTTGCTTCTACAAAATAACCGGCAAATGCGGCCACTGTGCCTTCCACATCGGGTTTGCCTGCAAGTCCTTCCGTAAATCTGCGCTGGTACTCAACAAAAAAGGCCTTTACCCTTTCTTTTAAAATATTCATTGTTGATTGAGATAAGCGCTGTACATCCACACCATTTTTTCCTGCTCACGTATGTAATCGCTCATCAGGGCGTTTGTGCCTTCGTCGTTGGTATCGGCTGATAACTGAAGCAACTCACGCTCACTGCTTATAATAATTTTAAATGCAGCCAGCACGCCCTCCACGCAGGCCTTACCGTCGCTGGTAATATCACTTTCCTTAATTTCAGAAACCGCCAGGTACGAGGTAAACTTATGGCCCGGTGTATACCCCAGGGTACGGATACGCTCGGCTACCTCGTCTATCTTCATAAACAGGTTGTTATACAGTTCTTCAAACTTCACATGAAGCTCAAAAAATTTTTCACCTTTGATATTCCAGTGATACCCGCGGGCATTTTGGTAAAAAACCGAGTAATTGGCCAGTAAAACATTAAGCTTTTCAGCCAGTTCCTGAACTTTTTCAGGATTCAATCCTATAGCATTTAACTGTTTCATTTTTTATTGTTTAGAGTGTTAGTGCAAATTGCGAAAGTGTTTTGAAAGTGTTTTTGTGAAGTTATATGATAATTATCATTAAAACAGGCAATTGTTAATATTGTTGCCCCACCTATACAAAAAATGTTGTGCCGTATTTTTCAGAAATAATATTTATGGATTGCGAATACTCTTCATCCCTTACGCCATTGCGATCAAACTCTTCAAACATTTTTTCGATGCCCGCCGGTGAGAAAATTATCTGCATTACGGCCTTTTTTCCTGAATGGTTATAAAACCTGTGTTTGCTTCCTTTTTTAACCGTTAGGAAACTACCCGTTTTTACTACTGTAGCTACTCCTTCCACTTCAAAAGTCAGCTCGCCTTCAGTGATGTAAAACGATTCATCCTCGCGGGTATGGATATGAAACGGCGTACTGTTATCCCCCTCCGGTATTTCTGATTCGCCCATAAAATACTGCCCGCCGGTTTCTTCGCCGGTTGCTATGCAGGTTATGCCAAAATGCGTGGGGTAGTCTTTTTTATCCTTAAGTATGTAGTTGCCTGCCATTGTATGGATAACAGGTTGGGGAAGGGAATGGTTTAAATTATCTTCTGTCTGGGATTCGCTCCCCTGGGCTGAAGCCCAGGGTTACTAAAAGTGGGTTCCGTCTTTTACCTAATTCTGAAAACTTATTGAGATATTTGGAAACCCTGGGTTTTACAAATTTGCCATATTCCTCGACGAAAGTCATATTCTTATGATGCTCTTCCTGGTTTAAAATATATCTCTGAACCTTTTCTACTGATGAGAGATTTATTGATACCGCAAAATAATCCTCCGCCCATTCAAATCTATTTTCAAACAGCCTGATTTATTTGCCCAAAAAGACGATTCACCCTTAATCAATCCAATTGTTTCGGCAACACTCTGGTTCCCATTTAAACTAAGCAATACATGCAGATGTTCGTGGTGACCTCCAATACAGTTTACATGAATTTTCTTTTAACAGGCATTTTCATAGATATGCTTTTGCAGAATTTCCCGCCGTCCGTTTATCATAACCGGCTGGCGATGCTTTTACCCCATACAGCGCGAACTAAAATTTTAATATAACTCATATATAAGTTAATACATAATGCAATTGAAAAGTAAACATGAACCCACCTTATTTAGTAACCCTCTGCTTTAGCTGAGGGATATATGGACTCATTCGCTATATGTTTCCCCCGGGCTGAAGCCCGGGGTTACTAAAGGGCACAGCATATACTTGCACCTCATTCTTTAGTAACCCCCTGCTTCAGCAGGGGGACAATATCGGGACTATCCTTTCGGTAGCGATTACCCCTCAACCACTTTCTTAATCTCCACCAGCACTGGTTCCCAGCCCTGGGGGGCATCAGCGTAGCGTTTTTCACCCTGTTCCACTTTGGCGTAGTCGCCTTGTTCAACCCTTAAAAGAGTGCCGCCGTTTTGGGGTATCAACTCATAGGTAATGTACAGGTAATTTTCGGGCACATCCTTATAATCAGCCAGCGGGTCAAATACCGTATATACCAGCTTACGGGGGGCATCAATGCTTACCACGCTGCCGGTAACGTAGGTCACACCGTTATAGTTCCAGTCTACCTTGCTGCCCACTTTCCAGTCGGTAGCCACGCGGCAGTTATACATGT
>DASPJH010000008.1:0-5417 GCA_035628715.1 Bacteroidia bacterium | reverse complement strand
AGTCAAAAAAAAAGACTCAGCTTCCTTTCAAACTTTTAATAGTCTCCTCAATGCGGGTTTTATGCTCTGCAGGAGGATTGTTTTTAAGAGATTGCTCATATTCCTTAATAGCTTCTGCTTTGTTGCCACTCATTGCAAGGGCCTCAGCCAGGCTATCGCGCGCATTCCATGATTTGGGGAAATTTTTAACGTTGGTCTTAAAAACTTCAATGGCCTCCTTGGTTTTGCCCTGGGCCAGCAATTCATATCCATAGGTGTTCATATCCCCTTCACTGGCTTTGGAGAGGGCTGTTTTTAATGTAGCCGCTGCGCCAACGCTATCGCCAAAGGCTTCCTGATACTTGCTTTTCAGGCGCAGCACCACAAATTCATCAGGGTGCAGCCGTTCGGCAGTTTCAATCCAGCTTTTGCCCTGCTCCAACTGGTATTGGTTGTTATAACAAAAGTTAGCCGCCTCGTAATAGCCTTCCCAGCGGAAACCAGCAGTTGAGCGCAGCTCCTGCTTAATATTTTCAAACACTATCGCTTTTGAATCCACATCAATCTGGACAGAAACCTGCAGTTTCTCCCATTGCAGCGAAAGCGTGGCGCTATTTGATGATTTATTGGTAAAGCTATAGGTAAGCCACTCGGTAAATTCGTGTTCAGTTGGTTTCACCGTTACCCTGGCCGCATCTTCCTCCTTTTTATAAAAGAAGCTGCCCCATGACGTATGGTTCTTTGAAAATATAATCACCCATTCCTTTTCGCCGGGCAGCACATGCAGGCCGTATATGCCTGCGCCTACCTTTTGGCCGCCAATGCTTACATCATCCGTAAAAGATATAGTGGTGTTTTCGTTAGCTCCCGCCCGCCAAAGTTCGTTATAGGGTACAATACCGCCCCATATTTTGCGACCCTTTACTGCCGGGCTGTGGTAGGTTACGGTAATGTCGGTAATGCCCACCCGCTGGCTCACGGTTGCATACGGGCTTTCTTCAGGCAATGTAAGTCCCGACTGGGCACCGGCACAAACGGCAAAAAATACAAGTACTATAAATGCGATGTGTTTCATTTTGAATTGTGATTTAAAGCAATATCCGAATTTAAATGATAGCCTGAAAATTTTATAGACGACCGGAGGCTTATTAAGGACTAAACAATTAAAAGATAACGATAAAAGGTAGGAAAAATTAAGAATGTCATTTACTTTTATTGGCTAAAAGTTATTAACTGCCGGATCAATTTAAAAACAACATGAAAAAATTATTCTTACTAATCGCAGTATTTTATTGTGCTATCAGCCAGGCGCAGGTAACCTGGGAAAAAAAACTTAACATTTATCACAATGGCGAGCTTGCACCCGGTGAACCCAGCGCTGTAATTGAAACACCTGACAAAGGTTTTATAATTACCGGCGCCGGACGTTTAAAAAGCACTAACTCCTTTATCGGCTACATTTACAAACTTGATTCCAACGGCGACTCGGTTTGGTGTAAAACCTATGCCGGTACAGCTTTTGGCCGCATTGCCAATGTATTTTATAATAACAACAATGAGCTGATGATTGCCATGGAATATCTTATCTCGGGCAAAAAGCAGAATATCATTTTTGCAAAAGTTAATGAATCCAACGGAGATACCAGCAACAGTTTTATTGCAGCTAAGCCCAATAACCTGGACGGCTACCAGTATACTAAACATATTGAGATGAGCGATGGCTCATACATTGTGCTGGTGCGTGATGTTTCCAGCTTTTCTCCGGGCGCCTCGCACCTGTTCCGGTTTATGCCGGGCAGTGACGCACATATATGGAATGCTGAAGGCCTTGCCAAACGAGTATGGGGTTTTTATGATATGATACTGGACGGCGACGGGGTTGTGCTGGCAGGTAATGCCAATACAGGTACGTTTCAGGCCAGCTATATTGTTGTACGTTATGATTTGGACGGCGACACGCAATGGAGTGCGCTCTACCCGGTTCCGGGAGATTACCTTACCAGCCAGTCGTATGACGTGGTGGCAGGCAGCACCAATTATATCTCGGTAGGCGACCGGGTGGTGAAAATTAATAATATTTTACAAAGAACCCCAGCCGTAGCAATTATCAGCAAAACCGGCGATACGCTAAGCTATAATACGCTGATCACTCCGGTGCCGGGAACCATCCGGCAGATCATAAAATCAGGAAATAAGTATTATGGTATCGGGCACATTTTATCAGATGCCAAAGACCCCAATAATAATGGCACTACCCTGTATAAAATGGCCGTATTTGAGATTAACGAAAACGGTTCTTTTTCTGTAGTGGATGATTTTGACTTTGGTGTGCTGGCTTTGCCCAACGGAAATTACCTGGGGTCGCAACTGGATGGCTTCAGCTTAATTACCGCATCGGATAATGACGTGGTGCTGCTTGGAAGTGGCCACTACCAGCGCAGCGACAGCACCGATTACAAAAGCGCTTATATAGTTAAAATGAAACCCGGGGCAGGTACAAACGCTGTGAATCCTGCTATAACCGAAAATCTGAATATTTATCCCAACCCTTCATCAGGGTATTTAACCATTATTAATAACGGTAAAGAAGGAAGTTTGAAAATAACCAGCCTGTTGGGCCAGGAAGTATTTAACCAGCCTATTGAAGGAAATGCTGAAACAACCGTTATCAGCCTTAACCACCTGCCCGCCGGAACGTACGTGGTGGTGTTTGAATGCGCAGAAGGAATACTGACGGAAAGACTGGTGATTGTGGAGTAATAAAATTGGTTAAACATTACGTTTAATTTTATTTCAGCCCGGTAATAAATAATACCGGGCTGAAATATTTTTGCTTTTCCAACCTGTAGTTTTTGTTTTTCGTTTAACTGGTAATAAATAATTACGGCTATGAAAAACCTACTACTAATATTGGTTATATCCATCGCATTACAGGTAAACGGCCAGGATGGATATGAAGTGAATGAAATATCTAACAGTAATACACTCACCAGCTGCATGGCTGTTGATGATAATGAAAATATCTGGATAGGGCATGCAAGGAAAGCTTATATCACCAGTCTCCAGAGTTACGGCATAACAAGGTGGGATGGTGTAATTGTAAAAGAGTTTAATACCAGTAACTCAAAACTTATCAATAATGCCGTGTATGATATAGTGTGTGAGGGCGACATAGTCTGGGTGGGCACGCTGGCAGGACTGCAACGGATTGAAAACCAGGGCAATAAAGATGAAGACTGGCTGCATTTTGATTCATTGGATGAAAAAGGGTTGGGTATACCTGTTATCTCATTAAAAATAATAGATAACGAGCTTTGGATAGGATCGGATAATGGCTTTGGAATATTAAACCTGCCTACCCAAAATTTTACATTTTTCAGCAGCATGCTTTGGGGCAAACCAAAAGCACAGGTATGGGCATTTGAAAAAGGGGAAAACTCAGATGTTTGGATAGGAACAGACAGTGGACTGGTAAGAAAAAACGGGAATAACTTTACATTTTTTCATAGCGGCAATTCTGGTTTTACGGATAACAGGATTAATGCATTATACTGGGATAATGATAACGATGAACTTTGGATTGGTGGCAATACAAAAGGCCTATTCAGATTTAAAAACAATACAATAGCAGCCGCAGTAGATATTAATGAATGCTTTTATAATACCCCGCTGGAGAGTGTGCATTATTTTATAAAAGATAAAAAATACAATACTGTTTTAGTGGGCGGCTCATTTAATACTTATAACAGACCGGCGCCTTCATTTGTAAACTTACCGTCGCAAAAAACACAAAAATATTTTATACGCGCCAACTTTGGAAACGGGTTTATAAGTGCCCGTAATAATGGCCCGTTATACGCCGCGACCGATAAAAACAGCAACATACTATTAGGGTTATTTAATCGCAGGCTGGTTAAAATTACCGATTTAAAAAAATTGCCCGACGACCAGGAAAACCTTGGTAAAGTTACTGACGATAAACCAAAAAATCTTGATGTAAACCAGGTGAACGCAACCATTTTAAACCGGGGCGATATGTTTTGGGATTTAATCAATGGTTCGAAATACGAAGTACCAAAAGGCTCCTGTAAAAAATCACTTTTGGCTTCTTCGTTATGGATAGGTGGTATTGCGCCTGCAAACAGCCTGCATTTGGCAGCAATGACTTACAGGCAGGGAGGATCCGACTATTATCCCGGCCCCCTGGATACCATTACCGGTATGGGTGACACCGGCTCTGCATATAACCGTATATGGAAAATAAGCCGGTGGGAAATTGAAGAATTAAAACAAAAATATGCTGACGGTTCCCTGGCAAACGGAAGCTACACCCCGGCTGCTGATATTCTCCAATGGCCGGCCCACGGAACGGGAAATCATTCAAGGCAGCTGGCCCCCTTTGTTGATATTAATAACAATGGATTATACGAGCCTTTACAGGGCGATTACCCAAAAATTAAAGGAGAACAAGCATTGTATTGGATATTTAATGATAATACAGATATACACTCGGAAACCGGTGCTAAACCGTTGGGAGTAGAAGTGCATGCGATGGCCTACGCCTATAACTGCGACACCATAAAACCCGGCAGCCCTAACGAAGCGTTAAATTTTACTACATTTTATGAGTATAAAATAATTAACCGGTCAGCCAACAGGTACGAAGATTCTTACCTGGGGGTTTGGTCAGATGTGGATTTAGGCAATAATTCAGACGACCATGTAGGATGCAGCCCTGCCAATAATTTTGCTTTTGTTTATAATGGTGATAATAATGACGAAGGACCAGCAGGCTATGGTGTTAACCCTCCCATGCTTAGCATAGTATTTCTGTCGGACACCATGACCAATTTTATGACTTATGGTAATGATTATTCTAATATTGGTAACTCAACATTGGCCAGGGCATATTATGGGTACATGACCTCAACGTGGAAAGATGGAACCTCGCTTACCTACGGAGGTAATGGATACAATACCGGTGCGCCAACCAACCTGGCGTTTCCCGGCATACCATACACCCCCGGAGAATGGAATGAAGCAAATATAGGCTCAACCCCCGGTGATCGCAGGTTTATTCAGTCTACTGGCAGGCATACTTTTGAACCAGGAGCCGTTAAAACTTTCTCGTACGCCATTGTATTTTCCCGTGAGCCAAACCAGCCCAATGGCCTTACCACGTCATGGCTGAAAAACATGAACGATGTTAATGCTGTTAAAAACTGGCATGCTACCCAAAGTTTTCCTTCCTGCCTTACCAAGCCGCAAGGGCTTTCAGCAAGGGAGCCGGAAATTAACGGAGACGGTGTAACACTGTATCCCAATCCATCTTCGGGTCAGGCTGTTGTTGAGTTTACTCTTATCAGTGGGGCAAATGTGACCCTTGAAGTATATAACATGCTCGGGCAGGTGGTATACAGCACACAAAACAACCTGGG
>DASPJH010000007.1:0-2482 GCA_035628715.1 Bacteroidia bacterium | reverse complement strand
ATCCTGGCCAATGCCGGTGGTGTTACTGTGTCGTACTTTGAGTGGGTGCAGAACCGCCTGGGCTACTACTGGACGGAAGAACGTGTGAACCGCCGCGCAGACCGTACCATGAAGCTGGCCTTTGAAAACGTATGGGCTACTGCACAGCAGTACAACACTCCTATGCGTATTGCAGCCTACATTGTAGCTATTAAGAAAGTGTCGGACGCTTTGAAACTGCGCGGCAAATTCTGATTTAAAATAACACTTGAAACAACCCCGCCCACAAGGCGGGGTTTATAATTTTATTAGAAGGCTATTAGCAGTTGGTTTTTAGCCTTTAGTTAAAAAAAAGCTAATGGCAAAGACCAAAAGCTAAAAGTATAACGAAATGAAAATACACCGCGAAGGCTACGGCATCATACTTATCACCACCCTTATACTGGCAGGGTTGTTTATACTTACTCAATACCTTGCAGGCGAAGAAAGCATCATTACTGCTGTTGTGCTTATTTTGTGCATAGTAGTGCTGGGGTTGGTAGTCCAGTTTTTCAGAAATCCTTCCAGGATATTCCCCACAGAAGAGAACCTGGTGATAGCGCCTGCGGATGGAAAAGTGGTGGTAATTGAAGAAACCACCGAAACCGAGTACCTGAATGACCGCCGTATACAAGTGTCTATTTTTATGTCCCCGGTAAATGTGCATGTTAACCGTAACCCGGTATCAGGCAGGGTAGAGTATTATAAATACCATCCTGGCAAATACCTGGTAGCCTGGCACCCTAAGTCGTCTACCGAAAACGAGCGCACAACCGTAGTGGTGGAAACTCTTACAAAACAAAAAGTACTTTTCCGCCAGATTGCAGGAGCGCTGGCCCGCCGTATTAAGTGTTACGTGAAAGAAGGCCAGGCGGTACGCAGGGGCACCGAATTCGGGTTTATAAAATTCGGTTCACGGGTAGATATATTTCTTCCGGTAGGCACCAAAATACTAGTGGAAATAGGCCAGAAAACCAAAGGTGGAGTCACTCCCATTGCAGAACTGTAAACTGTTATGGAGAGTTAGTTTTGGCTTTGGTAGAATTTTTGCCATCTTCAAAATCCAAAAACATATATTTGTTTAAAGTAAAGACATCATTATGAAAAAATTCCTTCTGATCCTTGCATTCGTTGCAGGTGGTGTACTGTTCGCTTCTGCACAAAACCAGGGTGATAAAAAACCGGCACCTGCTAACCAGCCTGCAGCTACCACTCCCGGTGATGCCAGTGCACCCGTTCCCACAGTGAACCAGCCAGCCACCATAGATTTAAATATCCCGGCTACTGCTACTGCTGACAGCACTAAAGCTTCGTGCGATAAATCGAAGTGTGAAAAAGGAAAAGGCTGCTGCAAAAACAAAGAAGCCGCTGCCGGCGATAAAAGCAAAAAGGCTGAAGGCGGTTGCTGCAAAAAAGGTAAGCAAAGCTGCCATAAAGATAAGGAAGCTGATAAAACTGAAGCTGCGCCAACACCGCAACCGGCTCCTGCCGTGCCTGCCACTCCAACACCTGCACCAGCACCCACACCTAATAATTAATTATACCTTTGTAACAAATTATATACCCTGCCTATGTGCGGGGTTTTTTATTTTGAGCCTGTGAAAGACACATTACTGTTCCTGAAAGACCTGACGACACATAATGACCGCGAATGGTTTGCAGCCAATAAAAAGCGGTTTGAAGCAGCTTCTAAAGAAGTAGAGGCGCTGGTGGGGGAAATTATCACCAAAGCTGCCAAATGGGATAAAAGTCTGGAAGGAGTTCAGGCTAAGGACTGTATGTTCCGTATATACAGGGATGTGCGCTTCAGTAAGGATAAATCGCCTTATAAAACAGCAATGGGCGCCCTGATTGGCAAAGAGGGGCGAAAATCTACCTCGGCTATTAATTACCTGCACATTGAGCCGGGCAAAAGCTTTGTGGCTGGCGGGGCTTATATGCCCGACACTGCTAAGATGAAAGCCATCCGCCAGGAAATAGATTATAACCTGGTAGAGTTTGAGACCCTTCTGAGCCAAAAAGACTTCAGGGGATACTTCAAAGGGCTGGAAGAGGGAGAGCACAAAGGCAAGATGATGCCGAAAGGCTATGCCAAGGACAACCCGGCGGCTGAATACCTGAAATTTAAAAGTATTATAGCCACCCGTTATTTTACCGATAAGGAAGTTGAATCCAATAGTTTTAAAGAATTAGTACTTGAGGGACTAAAGCTTGTACAACCCCTGAATGCCTTTCTTAACAGGGCTATGAGCGTGCCCGCTTAAAAATGATTTTAAATATTGAGCACTTTACTTGCAGTTTTAAATTTATAGGTTAGCTTTGAATTAGAAACTCAACCTGATGAGAAACAAAATATTTGTTGAAACCCTTGCTGACGAGCGTGCAGGGCGGCTTATAGCAACCGCAAAAAGAGCCTTAACCGGTCTGTTCCTTTTGTGCCTGGTTGTTATGCTGGTGGTTTTAC
>DASPJH010000006.1:0-2463 GCA_035628715.1 Bacteroidia bacterium | reverse complement strand
CCTGGAGCTGAACAACTGCATATACGGCAAGTACAGCTTTTTGTATGTTTCTCCGGAACGGCTGCAAACAGATATATTTATGGCACGTGTAACCCAAATGCCGGTAAAGCTGCTGGCGGTAGATGAGGCGCATTGCATATCGCAATGGGGGTATGATTTCAGGCCGGAGTACCTTAAAATAGGCGAGCTGCGCAAACTGATACCCCATGTGCCGGTAATTGCCGTAACTGCAACAGCTACGCCTGCGGTGGCAGACGATATACAGATTCAGCTTAAATTCAACCAGCCCAATGTATACACATCCTCGTTTGCACGTGAAAACCTGCAATACATAGTACTTCCCGAGGAAAATAAAGAGCAGCGGCTGCTATCCATTATACAAAAAACACCGGGCAGCGGGATAGTGTATGTGCGCAGCCGTTATCAAACCCAAAAAATAGCTGAGTTTCTTACCAAAAACCGTATCAGCGCCACTTATTACCACGCCGGGCTGAACCACGAGCAGCGCAGCCAGCGACAAACCGACTGGACCACCGGCAAAACAAGAGTTATAGCAGCCACCAATGCTTTTGGGATGGGAATTGATAAGCCGGACGTTCGCTTCGTTGTCCACATGGAGCCTACGGATACGACGGAGAACTACTTCCAGGAGGCGGGCCGGGCAGGCAGGGACCTGCAAAAAGCTTTTTGTATACTATTATATAATGCAGCCGACGGGCGGGAAGCACTGGAAAAGTTTGAGCAACAACGCACCTCGGCTGAAGATGCCCACCGAATGATGGCACTGCTGCACAGTTATTATAAAGTGGCTGACGGCTCAGGCGACGGAATTACATTTGATTTTGATATACAGCAGTTTGCATCGTATGCCAGCCTGCATGTAAACAAGGTATACAATACTGTTAAAACGCTGGAGCAGCAGGGTATCATAACCCTTAGCGAAAATGTATTCATTCCCTCTAAAATAAAGTTCACTGTAAACAATTATACCCTGTATGAGTTCCAGGTAAAATACCCGGTACTGGCCGATTTTGTAAAAATTATCCTGCGTTCATACGGCGGGGCTTTTGAGCAGTACGTCCCCATAAATGAAAATGAACTGGCCAAACGGATGGGTATTGCTGCTGCAGATGTAAAAAAAGGACTGGAGAAACTGCACCAGAACGAGATACTGGACTACCAGCAGCAAAAGGATGTGCCCCAGCTTACGTTTAATTTTCCCAGGGGGATAGAGCTGATAGACGCCAAAGCCATTGACAAACGTGCCAGCCTGCTGCTGGATAAGCTAAAGGCCGTGATACAGTACGCTGAACAAAGTGAGAAATGCCGTCAGCGGGTATTGCTGCAATACTTTGGAGAAGAGAAAACGGAAAACTGCGGCAAATGCGATGTGTGCATTGAATTGCGCAAAAAAATAGTGAGCGCCAATGAAATTGAGTATTATCGCGGCATAATTCAAACCACGCTGGCAAACGGCCCCGTGCAAATAGTCGTCCTTGCAAAACAGGCAGGCATACAGCACCAGGCTAAGCTGGCGGATGCCATACGAAAACTAACCGAAAGCGGAGAACTGGAAATAAAAGAAGGATGGGTGTACCCGGTAACAAGCGTAAAATAATCTTCACCGTAATAAACGACCTGACGTACGACCAGCGGATGAACCGGATCTGCACATCGCTGGCGGGGGCAGGGTACGAGGTATTGCTGGTGGGGCGCACACTGCCCGGCTCCCAGCCGCTGAAAACCCGGTCGTACGGGCAAAAACGCCTCCGGTGTTTCTTCAACAAAGGCAAACTGTTTTATGCCGAGTACAACATGCGCCTGCTGTTTTTCCTGCTATTTACAAGTTTTGACATTATCTGCTCCATTGACCTGGATACACTGGTGCCCGGCTATCTCTCAGGAAAGCTTAAAAGAAAGCCGGTAGTATTTGATGCCCACGAATATTTTACAGAAGTGCCGGAAGTAATTAACCGCCCCGCCACCAAACGTATATGGGAATGGGTGGCCAATACTTTTATCCCGAAGGTTAACTACTGCTACACCGTGGGCCCCATACTGGCAGAGCTGTTTAGCAAAAAATACGGGGCGAAGTTTGAAACCATAATGAATGCACCGGTTACCAAGCCCCTGCCCCCGGTTGACAGGCAGCCCAATGTGCTGTTGTACCAGGGAGCGCTTAACAAAGGCCGGGGCATAGAAAATTACATAGATATGATGCCCATGTTGCCCGGTTTCCAATTATGGATTGTTGGCGAAGGAGATTTAAGCAGTGCGTTAAGGGCCCGGGTAAAAGAAAAAAATGTGACGGAACAGGTGAAATTTACGGGGAAAATTGAACCTGAAAAACTTTTTGAAACAACCTGTGCAGCATTTATAGGTCTAAATGTGTCAGAAAATATAGGGATGAGTTATTACTACTCTCTCAATAATAAGTTTTTTGATCATATACACGCTGTGCTG
>DASPJH010000005.1:0-4333 GCA_035628715.1 Bacteroidia bacterium | reverse complement strand
TGAACGGACCATAGTAAACATAGGTGTTTCCACTACCAGCGAAACACTGGTTGCTGAAGGGGAGGTGCTCAAATTTGAAGGATTTCTGAAAGTATACCTGGAGTCTACAGATGAAGATTCGGATGAAGAGGAAACCGGTACCCTTCCTGTATTGCATAACGGCGATACTCTGGATTTGGTGCATATGAACGCTACACAGCGTTACTCACGCCCCCCGGCACGCTATACAGAAGCCAGCCTGGTAAAAAAACTGGAAGAACTGGGTATAGGTAGGCCGTCTACCTATGCACCTACCATTTCTACTGTACAAAAGCGGGGATATGTGGTAAAAGAAGACCGGGATGGCAAAGAGCGCCAGTTTACCGTGCTTACCCTTGCCGGGAATAATATTAAGAAAGAAACCCGCACCGAAATTACCGGTGCTGAACGGAGCAAGCTTTTTCCCAGTGACATAGGGATGCTGGTAACTGATTTTCTGTTGAAACACTTTGACGAAATCATGGACTACCAGTTTACAGCTCATGTAGAAGAGCAGTTTGACGAGATTGCCCGTGGTATGAAAGAATGGACCAGGATGCTGGGCACCTTTTATAAACCTTTCCATAAAACGGTGGAACAAACTACTACTGAAAGTGACCGCGTAACAGGTGAGCGCCAGCTGGGTACCGACCCGGCCAGCGGTAAGCCTGTAATAGTGCGTATGAGCCGCTTTGGACCAGTAGCGCAGATAGGTGAAGGTACCGACGAGGAAAAACCCCGCTATGCCAACCTGCGCAAAGGCCAGATGCTGGAGAAGATTACCCTGGAAGAGGCGTTGGAGTTATTCAGGCTTCCCCGTGTAATCGGCGAATACGAAGGCAAGGAAATGAAGGCCAGTGTGGGCCGTTTTGGACCCTATATCTCTCATGCCAGTAAGTTTTACTCTATTCCCAAAACCGACGATCCATATACCATTGATGAAACAAGGGCCATTGAGGTTATAGAAGCCAAACGCAAGGCCGATGCCGAAAAACTAATCAAGGAGTTTGATGGTTATGATATACAGGTGCTTAAAGGCCGCTGGGGTCCCTATCTCGCCAAAGGAAAAGAAAATTATAAGCTTCCTAAAGAGATGCAGAAAAGCCCGCAGGCCATTACACTCAATGAGGCGCTTGAGGTTATTAGCAAAGCTCCGGTAGCTTCGGGCAAAGCTGCGGCCAATAAAAAATCCACTGTTAAGGCCACTACCACAAAAAGTAGTGGAAAAAAAGCAGCGGGACCAGCTAAGAAAAGGACCAAATAACACTTTATTTGTGCCGTATGATTACGGAAAGCCAGTTGGCAGCAATGCTTTCATTGCTGGATGATACGGATGAGGAAGTAGTGGCTTCTGTAGAAAACCATTTGCTCTCCCTGGGGCCGGATGCTGTAGCAGTTCTTGAAAAGTTCTGGGATATGGAGGTGAACCGCCGTACACAGGAAAAAATTGAGCGGCTGATTCATAAAATCCAGTTTGAAAGCCTGAAGGAGGAGCTGCTTACCTGGAAAAATTCTCCTGAAAAAGAACTTTTTGAGGGAATCTGCCTCATCAGCAAATACCAGTATCCCAACCTGAATAAACAGGAGCTTGACAACAAGCTTAACAAGATTAAGCTGGATGCCTGGCTGGAACTGAAATACGACCTTACAGCACTGGAAAAAGTCCGCATTCTCAACCATATTTTTTACGAGATAAACGGTTTTAAGGGCGATACCAATACTTATCACTCGCCCCAAAATTCGTTTATCAATACCGTACTCGACCGGAGGCAGGGCAACCCCATATCACTTGCCATTATATATTCTATTATAGCCCAGCGACTTAATATTCCAATTTTCGGCGTTAACCTGCCCCAGCATTTTATCTTAGCTTACATGGATAACTATCCCGAAAAATCACTGGAATATCATGAAGAGCCACCCCACCTTACTCCCGAGCTTTTCAGCGATGTGATGTTTTATATTAACCCTTTTAACAAGGGCCTTGTGTTCAGCAAGTACAACGTGGATGAGTTTCTCCGCCAGTTGCGTTTAGAGCCTCTTGATAGTTATTTCCTACCCTGTTCCAACGTTGAGATAATAAAAAGGGTGATCCGCAATTTGGTTACTGCTTATACCCAATCGAATCAGCGTGAAAAAGTGGAAGAACTGGCTCATTTGATGGAGGTATTAGGGGGCAGAATTGATCTTGAAGAAACGGACCCGAATACAAGGGACGAGGAGTAGGCCATTTAATTCATTATCATTTACCGGTTAGGTAGTTGGTTACAATTCTTTATTGAATCAGCAGCTGTTGATAATAACAAGAAAGCCCGGCTTTTTGAGCCGGGCTTTCTTTATAGAGTGTCATGTCATGAAAAAGTTATTCTACAACAAGCTTGCGGGTATATGACCTACCGTCAATATCCATTTTAACAAAATACAGCCCGGTGGCAGTATAGTTGTCGGTATCAAAGGCAAACACCTGGGTGCCTTGGTAAGTACCATCGGCAACAGTAGCAACTGTGCGGCCCAGCATATCCATTACGGTAATTTTTACCTGGCTTTCGTTAATCAGGTTAACGTTTACAGTGGCTGCACCGGCAGTAGGGTTGGGATATACATTAAAGTTTTCTTCCGATTCAAAGTAGGTATCCTGTACTGAAGCAGGGAAGCCAAAGTTAATAGCATCAATATAAAAGTTATTACCGCCTTTGCTTATGAACTGGAATTTGAAGCGGATATTCTGACGTTGTGCAGCTGTTATTGAACCCGGAATAGGAACAACTACCTGGCGCCATTTTGAACGGTCGGAAGGCACAAATGACAACTGGGCAATAGGTGTTTGGGTACCTACTGTATTAAGCACAGTGCCTACACGGGGCGCTGTTAAGTTAACCCAGGTTTGGCCACAATCCAGTGAGTAAAATATCCTGAATTCGTCATTGGAAAGACTACCGTTTACCAGCCTTTGTGCAAAAGCATAGTAGTATGAAAGTACGGGGCTGGATAAACCTGAAAGGTTAATAGAAGGTGTAAACAGGTCGAATTTTGCTCCTGAAATTGAGCCTCCGTTTTGAGCTCTCAAAACTTTAGAGTTTCCTTCAATTGCAGTACCTATTCCCACATCAGTAATATCGAAGTCAATAAAAGTGGTGCTGTTAGTATACCAGCCATCGGTAGGAAATACAGGGAATTCAAAATCCTGTGTATAACCACCTGTAATAGCAGCCTGCGCCGGTCCAACCTCAATGTAATCATTCATGTACATGGTGTCGCTGCCGTTGGCATTGCTAACAATAAGGGTAACATCGTATTTACCGGGAGTAGCATAAGATACTTTAGGATTTTGCGATGTTGAAGTAGCAGGGGTGCCGCCTTCAAATATCCATTCGCGGGTAATTGTACCGTTGTAGTTAAATGAGTTATCCCTGAAATCTACACCTGTACCGCCTGCACAGGCAAACTGGTTGCGGGCACGCTGGTTATCCATTGCAAAAAAGTCGGCAATTGGGGCGCAGTTGGCTGTTTGGTTAGGCACATCAGTACCAGTGGCAATCAGGTTTTCAATCGTCCACATGTAGGGCCTCCATTTTTCCATGGTAGCATCCATACGGGCTTTCTGGCCAATGGTAAACATATTCTGGCAGGTACCAATGGTATAATCCATGAAGTTTTCGATCTGATCGGGCAGGTTCGGGTGATCGTTGCTGCAAGTATTGCGGTTGTGATCACAGCTTAATATTCCAGTCCTGATATCAGCAGCAGGAGGGGTGTCGTCTACTTTATCACCGCCCTGGCAGCTGTCCTGGAAAGTGTGGAACAAACCCAGCCAGTGGCCAATTTCGTGGGTAACGGTAGTAGCGTTACCAGGGTTGCTGGTGCCTATATCACCAATCTGGTCGTTAATTATTATTACACCATCGGTGTTGTAGCTGCCGGCCCATGGAAACTGTGCATAACCGGCAATACCCGGAAGTGCTGAGTAGTTTACAATTTTTTCAACTATCCAAACATTCAGGTAGCGGTCAGTAGGCCATACACTTTTAATTTTAATATTGTTGGTGCCGTTTTCGGTTTCTTCGTCGTATATACGAACAATACCGTTGGTACAGTTGCCTTGTGGGTCTTTACGAGCCAAACGCAGCTCAATTTCCATATCGGCAACAACACCCTGGAACTCAGGACGGGGCCTTGAGGCATTGATAAACTGGCCACGGAAAGTTTTGTTCAGGTTATCCAGTTCTCTTTGTATCTGTGCATCCGAAATGTTTTCACCTCCTGCTTTGTGAAAAACGTGAACTACAACAGGAATGATACGCACCTGGCCTGTTTT
>DASPJH010000004.1:0-8646 GCA_035628715.1 Bacteroidia bacterium | reverse complement strand
ACAAGCACAAAAACATGTGGGAACGCTTTCAGCAATTGGGTGATAAGGACGCGGACCTGGTTAAGGAAATGCGTCATTTTGATTACAACGTAAATGTAAGTTGGCCTATGGTGCACATGCGCTCGGCCGCCCGCTACCTGCAGAAACCCGAAGGCGAAATTGCCGCCACCGGTGGTACCAACTGGCAGAAATACCTGGCCCCCAGGCTGCAAACCCGTATTTTCTTCCCCAAGCTGTGGAGCGATGAAGAGAAGCAAAACTGGGGCACCGGGGCGATAACTTATTAATTTTCATTTATCATTTTCAGCTGCACGTCGGGTAAACATGGCCAGGGTGATATCCTGCGCGCTTGCAATTTTCATTCGGAAGCTTCACTCTTACATAGTTGTTACTAGAGCACCAATGGTTTGCTGCGATTTGGCTGGCAATCCACCCACCCTGTCATTCTGTAAGAATCTTCGTTCATCGTAGGTAAATTCTGCCAGTTGCCCACGCCGTGAGGAGTTCCCTACGGGATGACAAGCCGGGTAGCCATTTTTCAAGCAGCTTGTTACTAGAGCACCAATGGTTTGCTGCAATTTGGCTGACAATCCAATCCTGTCATTCTGTAAGAATCTTCGTTCAATTGGTAATTTGTTATCAGTTGCAGGTTGAACAAAGTTCCCAGGGGGATGACAAGCCGGGCATCCATTTTTAAAACTACTTGTTACTAGAGCTGCAATAGTTTGCCCGGATTTGGCCAGGCATAATTCTCTATTAGGTATTACCATAAACTATACGTTTAATGGTAATAGGGAAAAACGCTTTTTGCGCAAGGTTTTGGAAAGAAAAAAATCGCATAAACAAAAAAAGCACTCAAAAATGAGTGCTTTTGTATTGTATGTCAAAAAGTTAACTGCGACTTTATGCTTCGACTGCCTTTTTGCTTTTTGATTTTTTCTCGGTAAGCAACTGGAGCAGTAATGCCATTTTAGTTTTCAGCCCTGGGCGCGGAACTATAAAATCAATAAAACCGTGCTCCAGCAGGAACTCAGAGCTTTGGAAACCTTTGGGAAGGTCTTTACCGATGGTTTCTTTAATAACACGCGGACCGGCGAAACCAATCAGCGCCTCCGGTTCGGCAATGTTAAAATCGCCAAGCATTGCGAATGATGCGGTAACGCCACCTGTAGTCGGGTCGGTCATTAATGAAATATATGGAATACCTTCCTTGGCCAGCAGGGCTAGTTGTGCACTGGTTTTGGCCATTTGCATCAGTGAGTGAGCTGCTTCCATCATCCTTGCGCCGCCTGATTTTGAAATTACCAGCAGTGGGGTACGATGTGTGCGACTGTATTGGATTGCACGCGAAATTTTTTCACCTACCACGCTACCCATACTTCCGCCAATAAATCCAAAATCCATACAGGCTACCACCAGCGGGTGGCCATCCACCTTACCCGACGCTGTGCGTACAGCATCCTTTAGCCCGGTTTTGTTTATATTTTCTTCTACCCTGGCTTTGTAGCTTTTGCTGTCAAAAAATTCCAGCGGGTCGCCGCTCACCATGTTTGTGTCCATTTCTTTATAATGGCCTTCATCAAACAATATCTCAAAGTACTCGCCTGAGCTTATCTTATGATGGTACTGGCAATGGGGGCAAACGTAAGTGTTTTTGCGATGGTCCTCAGTAAGGGTGGTTTTTTTGCATCTTGGGCATTTATACCACAAACCTTCAGGAGTAGCTTTTTTATCTTTGGTACTGGTGGATATTCCTTCTTTGGCTCGTTTAAACCAGCTCATTTTTGGTTGTTTTAAGAATTAAAAAATTACCGGTTATCCTAAACCGCATCAATCAGCAATATGTATCAAATATACTTATTAACTGTATATAATGATGATTTTTACGATAACCGGCAGGAAGCAACCGATAGCAGTATTAAGCTACGGTAATATCCTTGTTCAGGTATACGTCCTGTATGGCATTCAATAGGGTGATACCGTCGTTCATAGGCTTCTGGAAAGCTTTACGTCCTGAAATCAAACCCATACCACCGGCACGCTTGTTAATAACAGCAGTACGTACTGCATCAGCCATATCGGTAGAACCTTTGGAGTCGCCGCCAGAGTTAATCAATCCGGCACGGCCCATATAGCAATTAGCTACCTGGTAGCGGCACAGGTCAATAGGGTTGTCGCTGGTCAGTTCAGTGTATATTTTCTCGTCCAGTTTACCGTAGCTGCTGCCACCGGTATTCAGGGCTTTAAAGCCGCCGTTGTTTTCAGGAAGTTTTTGTTTGATAATATCGGCCTGAATGGTTGTACCCAGGTGGTTGGCCTGGCCGGTAAGGTCGGCAGATACGTGGTAATCCACGCCGTCTTTTTTAAACGCATTGTTGCGCACATAACACCACAATACAGTGGCCATACCCAGTTCGTGTGCTTCTTCAAAAGCTTCGGCCACTTCAACAATCTGGCGCGAAGATTCTTCTGAACCAAAATAAATGGTAGCACCTACAGCGGCAGCGCCCAAATTCCAGGCGTCGCGCACGGTACCAAACATTATCTGGTCAAATTTATTAGGGTAGGTAACCAGCTCGTTGTGGTTGATTTTTACCATGAAAGGTATTTTATGGGCGTATTTACGCGACATCATGGCCAGGTTGCCGAATGTAGTGGCAACAGCGTTGCAACCGCCTTCAATAGCCAGCTTCACAATATTTTCAGGGTCGAAATAGATGGGGTTTTTCGCAAACGAAGCGCCGGCGCTGTGCTCAATACCCTGGCCTACAGGCAGTATAGAAACATAACCGGTACCGGCCAGGCGGCCCGTGTTATAAATAGCATTCAGGTTACGCAATACCTGTGCATTGCGGTTGCTGTTTATCCATACACGCTCTGTAAAATCAGGGCCGGGCAGGTGCAGCATATCCTTTGATACGGTTTTGCTCTGGTGGCTTAATAATGTGTCGGCTTTATCGCCAAGCAGCTCGCGGATTTTCGAAATGTCCATCATATATGCGTGTAACGGTTTTAAAAATTTGGCCGCAAAGCTAACGTTTTTTTTGAATGTTGGAAGATTAGCCAACCGTTGGTTTAAGTCATGCGTCATATAATTTAAAATATAAACCATCCGGCAACACACCTTATTAGAAGTACATCTGTTAATAAACCGCCTTTCTATGAAGAAGCTTATACTGCTAACACTACTTTATTTAGGAATTTCGGGTGAAATTTTTGGGCAGTATATGGAGTGGGGGCATGCCATCCGGGGGGATAGTATAGCTAACCAGAACCCATGGAGTATGCCGTGGGATTTAAGTATTGATAAGGATAATTATACATACTTCCTGGGGGAGTTGAGAAATAAGGTGCTGGCAACCACACCAACTACCCGGAGAACACTTATAAAATACACCGAAGATGGAAGAGTTTGCTGGTATAAAAATTTTGATTATGAAATTACTGCCATCAGTGCCCAGGATGACTCTGGCTATGTATATGCTGCGGTAAGGTTTCATAACGCTCTTAAAATCGGAAATGATAGTTTTCCGAAGGCGAGGGAGGGTAATTCAATTGTATTAATTAAAGCTGATTCGTCTTTTGCCCCAATATGGACGCGTTTAATTACCGACTCATGCTGGTTTGGTTCTATTGAGAAAATAGTTGTTACAAAAAACGAAGTATTACTAAAAGGTGCAGCGAATAAATTTATTCTTTTTAAAGGGAAAAAATATTTTACTGCCAGGCTATCCAAGCCTCCTACACCGTTTCCTCCCATCTATGATGTGAGCTTTATAATAAGGCTTGAAAAAAATACAGCCGGCAGTAACAAGGAATGGCTTACAACATTATATCACGGCTCATCTGCTGCGCTTACAGTGCGTGGCCTCACATTGATGCAAACGGATATTTATACACGGTAGTTAACTCTGTACGTGATTTTTATTTGAATGATTCAGCGTATAATAAAACTCATCGTGGAGATGCCATTGTTAAGTTTTCTGTTGATGATGGTTCAGTCCAAAATATGATTGAAATTCCTACTCACTTTTTTACTGATGGCCTGTGTATTTTTCCTTCGGGCAAAATGTATTTTTCAGTAGCTTTCAAAGACAGCTTTAATTACCGTGGAATTTCTATAAAAGGGGGCAGCAAAAAAGTTTATAACCACGTATCGCTATTTATGGAAAATAATGGCGACCCAATATGGTACCTAACTGAAGCTGCCGATACTAATAAAGGGTTTATTCAGTTCTATAACTCATTTTACCGCGGAGACTATATTTATTTAAACGGGGTAATACAGCATGGCAGCTCAAGCTATGGTGGATTTCCTATAGACGTGGACACTTCAAACGCCTGGTGGCACCACTACTTTGTCGCCAAAATTGATACCCTTGGAAACGTCCTTTGGGTATTATCTTCTCAAAAACACCTGTCCGGCAACAGGCATTCAGCACCTCACGCCCTTGAAGTTGATTATAACGGTAACCCAATTTTCGCTGCCCGGTTTTCAGAATATATAAGCCTGCTGGATACTATTTTTTTCAGCGGCCCCAATATTAATTCCCTTATATTTAAAATAACGGATTTTTCTATCGCCCGCGGCAATGTATACCCCGGCCCATACTGTGCTGGTGACACTTTTGAAATACCTTATAAGGTAAAAGGAAAATTTAATACTGATAATGAATTTGTTGCACAAATAAGTGATGAAGATGGAGATTTTTTAGGAGGTGAAAGGGAACTAGGCCGGGTTAAAAGCAATGGTGACGGGGTGGTAAAAGGCGTATTACCGATGTTTAATGTAATATCCAGCGGCAATTACCGCATCAGGATACTTAGCACCAGCCCAGCAGCGCAAAGCTATTACCGGCAGGATACATTACGGCTGCTGATATACAGCCGTGACAGTGCCAATGCAGGGCCGGATACCACTATTTGTTACGGGCAGAAAATTCGGCTAAGAACTGCCGGCGGCACCAAATGGGAATGGACACCCACTGCTGCGCTGGACAACCCGAATATTTACCGCCCCTTTGCATCACCCAAAACGGATACTGAATACCGCATTATTATTTCCGATTCCTCCGGTTGCGGGGATGTTGATACGGATTATGTTTGGGTGCGGGTAAGGCAACCGCTTAAAATTAATCCTGCTTTTCCTGACACTACTATTTGCAGGGGGCAACCGGTGGAGCTTTCTGCTGCAGCGCTTGGTGGCGATTCGACCAGGCCCCATATTGACTGGTATGAGCGGATAAACGGTACGGATATTTTTTTAGACAGCGGCACGAAGTTTTTAACCACTACCTGCGGCGACTCGTGCGAAAATCAACCTAAAAATATTATTGCTGTACTTACGGATAACTGTACGGTTGAACCTGATACCGGTCTTTATAAAATAAGCGTGCTGGATGCGCTGGATGTATCTATTGTAAATAAACATAAAAAAATTTTAGCCGACACCCTGTTGTGCCAGCAGCAGCCGGTCACCCTGCATTTATTGGCTAAAGGAGGAAAATCGCCATACAGTGTAAATTGGTATGACAGTGCGGGGAATATTACAATGGGCGATTCTTTAAAATTATCGCCCGCTGTTCAGGGTACATACACTGCTGTATTGACCGATAACTGCACCGTAAAACCTGATACCGTCAGGACTGTAATTAATCTTCGTCCACCCTTATCAGTAACTGTTGATGCTGAAGACAGCGTTTGCGAAGGGAAACTGGTTACCCTAAGGGCCACCGGTAAAGGAGGTGATACTGCCAAACATACTTTTAAATGGAACAATGGTGCATGGACTTTTAATAATACCCCTGCGTTTGATAATCCATTTAATACCGGGTATTATAAAGTAATGTTATCAGACAATTGCAGCCCGGCAGTTACTGACAGTTTTAAAATAACTGTTATACCCATTCCCATCGCAGATTTTGATGTAAGCCCAATCACAGGCTGCCCGCCGCTGAATGTAATATTTACTGACAAATCTACCAATAACGATACCTTATTAAATACCTGGAAAATACTACCCGCCGAAGCCTTGGGAGTTAAAACCCATACTCATCCGTTTTATAATAGCGGTAATTATAATTTCGGAATTACGGTAAGCAACAAATTTGGCTGCACAAATGATACGGCAAGAAATGTACGAATTGATGTATACCCCAAACCCACCGCCTCTTTCTTCATCAAACCGGAGATTAAAGAAGTGGAAGAGCCATTATTATTATATAACACTACCCAAAACGGAGGTAGCTACACCTGGGATTTTGGTAATGGTAATATTTTAAAGCAAAACAACCGAAACGACACCACTTTTAGCTATACCGACAGCGGTACATACACTATTACTTTAATTGCTGAAAACGATAAAGGCTGCAAGGATACTACCCGTCAGCTTATCCGTGTGTTTGATAAAATACACTGTACTATTCCCAATGCTTTTACTCCCAACGGCGATGGGCTGAATCCCACATTCAGTCCGGTTTGTGCCGGAATAGCCACTTATATCCTTACCATCTATAACCGCTGGGGACAGGTGCTGCACAACTGCGAAAACTGCGGTTGGGACGGCACCTACGATGGTACCCCGGTTATTGACGGGGTATACATGTATAAAATACAGTTGCAGGGAGATAGCCGAAGAAAGTCCACTGTTTTTGGAACGGTGAATGTGATACGGTAAGCACTCTGCCTCATTTTTTCGTCCTATTGTCATAAATATGTCAGTTTAAGTTTTGGGTATTGTTCCGCGTTTACTCATTGTCATACTTTTGTCGCTGTTTATAATTAGTCTAAATAAAAACAAAGACATGAAAAAAAGTATTGCACTCGCATTTTCTGCGCTACTGGCTACTGCAGCCGGAGCACAAATGGTAACCGACTCAGTGGTAATGGGCTCGGGTTATGCCAACCAAATATGGTACAGTATGGCTGATGATGAGCAGGGTTCATCACCCAAAAAAAACTGGGACATTGCCTTTGAAATCAATTCCATCACCTCATCCATTCTTCTGAATACGGCTACCGGTAACCAGGCTTGGGTGTACGGCAATGGCGACACTGCAGACTGGGCTACGGTTGACACTGCAGGAATTTTAAGCTGGAACAACCTGTACAACTCCATTACAAGCTGGAGCGAAGGCGCGTTTAACACCACTTACGACCCGGGCAACCCAAACGATTTGGGCTGGGGAGAATACAACATGTCTACCCACGTTATCACCGGCGATAGCATTTATATTATTAAGCTGGCTAACGGCGATTACAAAAAACTGTGGATTCAAAACCTTAGCAGTTCTACATACAATTTTAAATACGCCGACCTGGATGGAAGCAATGAAGCGCAGAAATCCATCGCAAAATCAGCATTTACAGGTAAAAATTTCGGGTATTTCTCATTCGGCACCGGTAACTCTGTTAACCGTGAGCCAAATGCTACCGATTGGGATATAACCTTTACCCAATACACCCAGGTTTTTTACATTCCTCAACCATACCCGCAAACCGTAACCGGGGTATTAGGCAACAAAAACACCGGAATTATTAAAGCGTATCCTGTAAACGACCCTATGACGGAAGAAAGCTACAACCCCGCCAATTTCACCGATGAAATCAATGCTATTGGCTACAACTGGAAAGCTTTTGACAATAATACCATGTCGTATTCAATAGCAGACAGCACAGTATACTTTATTAAAGATGCCAACGCTGACGTTTGGAAACTGGTGTTTACCAAATTCACCAGTTCCACCGGCACTACTGTTTTTGCTAAGAAAAAACTTACCGGCGCCAACGGAATATTTAATGCTGAAGCAAAAAGCAGTTTCTTTACTGTATACCCCAACCCAAGCGCTGGCAGCGTAAACATTATCACCAGCAATATTAATGGCGATGCAGTGGTAACTGTAAGCGACTTGCAGGGCCGCAAGGTGTTTTCAAAAAATATCAGTGCCGGTGAAAATCTGGATGTTCAGCCGGTTACGCTGGATGAGCTGAGTGCAGGTGTTTACACGGTTACCATTACAGCCGGAAACATCAGCGCTACTGAGAAACTGGTTATTAATAAGTAAGTTAAATGTATACCGGGAGGCATGATACATAAACTTCCCGGCTTACCAAAGCGATAGAATAAGTACAGTTTTTAATAAAGGGAGCCGGGAGGTTCCCTTTGTTTTTTATATAAGGCACAACCATATTGGCCAAACATGCGTAAATAATTATAAACAAACCGCCGTAATAGCCGTTGTATATAGTGTTTTACAGGTACTAGGGCACGGTTTTTGGCGCGCTGTAAATGAAATAATTGTGAACCGGATGAAAAACTTTTAATCAGAAGAATTAATTTTTGGAGAGAAAAGTTAACTTTCACCCCGAATAATAGGAGTTAGTAGCTATGGCAGACAACGGAGAGTTTAAGTTTAAAGACATTAAGGTTTTCGGCTCAACAGAGTGGCTGGCAAACAACGAGAAAAATTACCGCCTGGTATATGATGAAAGCGAGGTAAGCTACATTTATTGCGAGGTATCGTTGTATAACAAGCTGTTTGATGAGGAAGACTGGGACCTTAAAATGGAGCTGAAATGTTTTTCGGCCGATAATAAAGAAGTATGTTCACTGAATTGCGACCGCCGGATACGAAAGGAGGACAACAT
>DASPJH010000003.1:0-5339 GCA_035628715.1 Bacteroidia bacterium | reverse complement strand
CGGGCAGCAGGAAGGGCTGAGCTTTATTAACCCGGATATGGTGAAAAACGTCCGCTTTTCTGCCGGTGGTTTTGAGGCGCGGTACGGAGACAAAATGTCGAGCGTGCTGGATGTGACTTACCGCAGGCCGGAGAAATTTGGCGCCGGGGCTAACCTTAATTTTATGGGCGCCAGCGTGTATGCCGAGGGGCGCAGCAAGTATAACCGCTTTACATGGCTGGCTGGCAGCCGGGTGCGCAGCAACCAGTATATACTGAATACCCTGGATGTCCAGGGCGATTACAAGCCGCTGTTTGTGGATGTGCAGGGATTGTTTACCTATGCCATTAACTCTAAACTGACGCTTAGTTATCTCGGAAACTTTGCTGTGAACAGGTATTTACTGGTTCCGCAAACGCAACGGACTTCATTCGGAACGGTTACCAACGCTTTGCAGCTTACTGTGTTTTTTGACGGTACGGAGCTGATGCGCTACAATACCTTTATGAACGGCGCCACGCTTGAGTATGAGCCCACCCGCTATACTACCCTGAAGCTGATAGGCTCTTACTTTAACAGCACCGAACGGGAATTTTTTACCACCGAAGGCGCTTACCGGCTTGACCAGCTGGAGAACGAGCTGGGCAACGATAATTTTGGCCAGGCACGATTTAACAAGGGTGTAGGATATTTCATCAACCACGGGCGCAACCAGTTGAATGCGTATGTGCGGGCCATAGCCCACAAGGGAAGCCATATTAAAAAAGGGTGGAACCTTTATTGGGGCGTGCAGTACCAGTCAGAATCCATACAGGACAGGCAGCGGGAATGGTATTATGTAGATTCAGCCGGGTATTCCGTGCCGTTTAACTACGGCGATACGCTGAACCTGTCGAGCTTTATAACCGGCCGGAATTCGCTGCAATCATCAAGGGCCATGGCGTATATCCAGAACACCACCACGCTGATAGATTCCATCAACTTTAAGATAACCTACGGCCTGCGCACCAATTACTGGTCGCTGAACGGCGAAAATGTTATCAGTCCGCGTATCCAGGTGGCGTTTGAGCCCAACAAAGCATTTAACAGGCGGACGGAGCATGACAGCCTTAAAAAACGCGACTGGCTGTTCCGTTTTGCTTTTGGATATTATTACCAGCCGCCCTTTTACCGGGAAATGCGCGGACTGAACGGCGTGGTAAACACCAACCTGAAAGCCCAGCGCAGCATCCATTATGTTTTTGGGGGCGATATGAACTTCAGGGCCTGGAACCGCACGTTTAAGTTTTATTCTGAAATTTATTACAAGCAGATGGACAACCTGGTGCCCTACCAGATTGAGAATGTGCGCATACGCTACTATGCCCAGAACAGCTCGAAAGGCCGTGCATACGGATGGGATACCCGCATTAACGGTGAATTTGTAAAAGGACTGGAATCGTGGTTCAGCCTTTCGGTGATGAGCATCCGGGAAAATATTACCTATACCGATGCACAGGGTGTCCAGCGCCAATCCGGTTATATCCGCCGCCCTACCGACCAGCGGGTAAATGTGGGGGTGTTTTTTCAGGATGAGCTGGAACGCTGGCCCCGCTACAAAATGCACCTGAACCTGGTATATGCCAGCAACCTGCCCTTTTACCTGGGGGGGGATAACCGTTACCTGCGAAACACCTTTACGCTTCCGTCCTACCGCAGGGTAGATATTGGCTTCTCCCGCGATATTCTTACCGAAAGCGACCCCCGCAAAACCCGTATCAGCCGGTGGTTTAAATCTGCCTGGGTAAGCCTGGAAATATTTAACCTGACGCAGGCTAACAACACCATTTCCTACATTTGGGTGCGCGACGTGGAAGGCACCACTTACGGCGTTCCCAACTACCTCACCAGCCGCAGGATTAACCTGCAGGTGGTGATGAGGTTTTGATGGTTGGGCTGGAGTTTTCAGTTTTGGGTATAATAACCAAGAGAGAGATGACGAGGTTTCCGGATCTGGAAATACATATACAGCTCAGTTTTGGGAATATGATGGCAGGTTAGGTAGAAGGTTTAATATTGACCCTAAACCGAACCCATCAATTTCAGTATATGCGTGTTTTGGTAATAATCCTTTATTCTTTAAAGACCCTGATGGCGATACTCTTTTTGTCGGGAATGGTAAAACGCAAGCGTTACTGGAATTACAAGCCACCGTTGGAAAAAAATATCGCACTCGTATAACCCTCGTTGATAACCCAGATAACCCTAATAATATAGATAGATTCAACGGCGTTATGGTACAAATAGATAGAACAAACTTGACCCAAGCCGATATAGATGCAGACCCAGGACTAGCTTTGCTGATTAATATGGTCGACGGTAATGATCAACACGGGGTACAAAATCAGTATAATTACTTTTTCGAAGTGAGTGCAACAACCGCAGCATATCCTCCAAATTCGCGAACCCTTTCAGAAGTTCCAGTTGCTGGGACTTTACAAACAACTTTGACTTACCGTTCGCTTCCTGAGTCAGGTCAGGCCGAATATGGGCATGGTGCTGTTGGTACTCTCAACATTTCTGGCCAAGTGGCCCTAAATCCAGACTATAAATTTCATACCGACAATAATATTGAAATCCCCAGCAGCACAATGGTATTCATGGAACTATACTCCGTATGGTATCAAACTATCGGTAGAGCCCGAGAGGCGAATTTTAGAGAGCCTTACCATGAATCCACTATGCAGGCAATTAAGGTTGCTAATTCGACCTACAGGGGTGACAATTATGAAGTTAATGTCACAATTGATCGCCACCCAACTCCTAAATAATTTATATTTATGCAGTATAAAAAAATAGTGATTACTTTCAGTCTTTTCTTTAGCACTTACTATAAACTACCTGCTCAAGAAAAGGTTTTTAAAATCTCATTACTTGACACAGTAAGGTTTGACATTAAAAATTATACTTTTAAAAATACCAAAAAACTGGAAGATGGTATTTATCAAGTTTTTTTTGACACTTCAAAAAGTGTCTCCATAAGGTATTATGTTACGTTCAAGAATGGAAAAAAAAATGGAAAGGAGGTTTTTTTTGATGGAATTGATTCTACAGCAATTCTTTCTGGAAATTATGACCGAGGAAAAAAAACGGGAATATTTATTGATAATGACGTCGTTTATGGGAAATCAAGCAGAAAGGCCTTTTTTAATTTTAAAGCCGATGTTCTATCTGGGTTTGCTGGATATTATTCCAAATCAGATTCAATGGAATTTGTTGACTTTAATATTGGTAGTTTTAAAACTAACAAAAAAGACGGAATCTGGCTTACATTCCGAAGGAAAATTTATTATAATGACTATTCAAAATCGTTTGGTTTGTATAAAATCGTTCAATTTGATGATGGGTTCGAAAAAGAAAAAACTAGGATTACTGACTCCCGTAACTCTGGAGATTTTTTTTCAACCAAAGATTGGTTTGTCAGTGGCTCACGAACTGATATGAAGATACACCATATTTATCGGCAAAATAAGCTTAAATGTGTTTTATACACATCTAACAAGCTTGACACTATAATGTTATTGTTGGTGAAAAGTATTCCGATGAAAGCACAAAAAGATGAATTATTTGCAATTGGAGAAACTAAAGCATACTCACTGATAAATAAAGAAGATTATTTAAAAATTTCGGGAGAAGTTTTATTTTGTTTTAACAATGTTACCTATAAGTGTAATATTGTTGATGGAATTATGAAGGAACATGATAGAATTTATATTGATAAAAATTTCTCCGTTGATTTCGATATATTAGACTTTGTATATGGTAGTGGCCTAAAATAAATAAGGGGTATTGGAACTTTTTTGGTTGTTATTTTATATTATTAAGAACCGGTAATGTATCAAACGTGTTGGTGGCTTTGAAAGACTGATAGCAATGAGGTAGGGGACGAACTATACAGAGCCGTATCGGTTCGGTTTTAATGAACAGGAGAGGGATAATGAGGTGTACGGAGATGGTAATAGCTATGATTTTGGAGCACGGATATATGATAGCAGGTTGGGTAGGTGGATGAGTAGAGACCCACTCTTTAAAATCCTTCAAAGAAATAGTAATGAACAATTGGTTTAAAATACTTATCATTTTAATAATTTTTCTATCATGTAAAAATAATGAGAAGAAAAAAGTCTATGAATCAAAAATTTATAGAAAAGGTGTCTATTTAATTAAAGAGGATTATTATGAAAATGGCGTTTTAAGATTTAAAAAACATTTTACATTAGACACTGTTCCAATGGGTTCCGAGATAACCTATTATCCTAACTCAAAAATTGCTAAGTGGAAATGGTTTGGCGAAAATCATAAATATGCTTATATCGGGGTTTATTATGACAGCAATGGTTTTTATAATTCATTTAAGGGTACACCTTTTATTCAGGCAGGTAAAAGCATCAATGGGGAGACATTTGTTGAGTTAGTCAATCCGCCTAATGTAAATTATTTATTGGGGTACAGGGATTTCTTTAATGACAAAGTTGTTTATCAGCAAGCATATGAACCTGGCCTAACTGACACAACAAGTTGGGTAACACTTAATAACTATAAATACGATTCAACCCATAAATATTTTTTGTATTATTATTTTCTTTCGACTGACTCATTAATAATTGATAGTTCATATAGAGAAATAGCGCCATAATCCGGTCGGGTGGTGGAAGGGTAGGGTCGTGTTCCAAATTATCACCTCGGCATAAAAAAGTTAAGAAAGTCCCGGTTCTTGGTAATGTATCAGATGTGTTGATTGCTTGAAAATGCTTGTCTCGAGTAGTAAGCTAAAGGTTATACAAAGCTGTGTAAGTCTTAAGGTCGCAAAAATGCGACCTTAGAATTATCCCTCGAACTTTAGAAACACAAAAACTTTATAGAATTTTTAGCTGAAAAGGAAACAAAATTTCATTTTCCCAATTATAGGGTATGAATTATATACCTGTAAAGTGTGTCTATTTTTCTGCCCGCCCGGATGAACCGTCCGGAGGGAGCCGTAACAGTCGTAACACTTTTTGTCTGAACTAAGACTTTTAAGATGAAATGGATTTAGGACTAAAGCAGGTTTGTACAGTTGCTGGTAGGGGTTCAAAATTTTGAACCCTTACTAGGGGTGTTACGGCTGGAAAGCAGGTGGTTATTGGGTTTGTGGGAAATCGTAACACCGTAACACCCGTAACCACAATTACCCCAAACCCCTAAAGGGGCTTTTAGGCAGACAACCTGCAATGAAAGCCGGGAAAACATTTGGGGTAGCTACCTGGCGAAAGTCCCCTTTAGGGGATTTAGGGGTCAGACAAGGGTGTTACGGCTGGAAGGCAGGTGGTTATTGGGATTGC
>DASPJH010000002.1:0-3086 GCA_035628715.1 Bacteroidia bacterium | reverse complement strand
GAATGCCTTCTTCAGCATCCAGCAAAGATGTTTCAGTGATAAGGCCAATCATGCCTTTCATACCACCATACACGTTTTCAATAGTGTATGAGCCTAAAACTACATCACCATGTGTTTTTACCAGTTCTTTTACTTCTTGAGCCATTGGAAGCGCCACGGCGGCGAACTTCTCTTTCAATTTATCCATAATGTGCTTACCCTTGGAAGATTTGTGAGTTGTTTAAAATGTGTACTATCGCCGCCAAAGTTAAGAATACTTTACTCAGATTACGCTTTTTTGTACAAGAAAATTCTCCATGTTTTTAACTTGCAGGCCAAATGCAAAAAGGCGAAATATCAGGCAGATTCAATACTCTCCGCAACCGTGGAAAGGGCGAAGACACAGGTGTGCGGTGGGTAAGCAACCGGTTGGGAAAAATACGTAACATCCTTATTGTGCTGGGCTTTGGTTTTTGCTTTATTTACGGCTACTACTGGTTTAAGGCACACGGAGAAAAAATAAAAACGCCCTGCCAAAAGGCCTATGAAACGCAGCTAAACGGCAGGGTGCTTTCGGTATTCCTGGAAGAGAACAGTAAGGGGGTGGTTACCCTGCAGGTATTGCAGCAAACCGGCGACACGGTGGAGTACTTTACCGGCAGGGGAGGGCATAAGGACGCAGGCGCGCATATTAAACCCGGGTACAGGGTGGAGAAGCGGGCGGGCAGCTTTGATTTGACGGTAACTGATGGCAGTAATGAAACAAGGGTGCTGAAGGCTGTTAAAAACGGATGTGAGTGATGAGCTTGAAAGTTATAAATAAGAATATTTTTCTTGTTCCGGATTTCCTTACTCCGATAGAATGTCGCGAATATATTGAGATGTCTGAAAAGCTTGGTTATGAGAAGGCGCTTGTAGAAACCGAAAAAGGTTACCAGGAAATTAAAGCTGTCAGGGATAATGACAGAGTTTTATTTACTGATAGCAATTTAAGCTCACACTTGTATGAAAGAGCATTTCAATATTTGCCCGGGCACATTGGAAACAGCAGTTTATACGGGTTAAATGAGCTAATCAGGTTTTACCGGTACAAGCCCGGTCAAAAGTTTAAAAAGCACAATGACCAGAGCTTTATAAAAAATGAAGAAGAAGCCAGTTACTATACATTTTTAATCTACCTGAATGATAATTATGAAGGAGGGGAAACCCAGTTTGATATGCAAACCATTCGCCCTCAGGCAGGTACCTTGTTAATATTTCTGCATCAATTGGAACATTCGGGGAATGAAGTAGTTAACGGAGTAAAATATGTGCTAAGAACGGATGTTATGTATAAGTTAAACAAATAAGGCCCGCCAATTTTATATTAGTACATAAGCGTATATTTTTGCCCGAAAATCCAACTAACCATGCAACAGATTATTGAGTGTGTGCCCAATTTCAGCGAAGGCCGGGATATGATTGTAATCAAACAGATTACCGATGCCATTGAAAGTGTTGAGGGAGTGAAACTGCTGGATGTAGACCCCGGTAAAGCTACCAACCGCACGGTGGTAACCTTTGTGGGCGAACCCGGGCCGGTTACTGAAGCTGCCTTCAGGGCCATTAAAGTTGCTGGCGAGTTGATAGATATGAGCAAACACCACGGCGAGCACCCCCGCATGGGCGCCACCGATGTGTGCCCGCTGATACCCGTTTCAGGTATCAGTATGGAGGATACTGCTATGCATGCCGCCAAACTGGCTAAAAGGGTAGGAGAGGAGCTAAGCATACCGGTATATCTTTATGAAGAAGCCCAGCCCAATAAATCACGCAGCAACCTGTCGGTAATCCGGGCAGGTGAATACGAAGGGTTTTCTGACAAAATAAAGCTGCCTGAATGGAAGCCCGATTTTGGTCCGGCCATATTTGATGCTAAGCGCGGCGCTTCCGTTATTGGTGCGCGCGATTTTTTGATCGCTTATAATGTAAACCTGAATACCAAATCTACCCGTATAGCCAATTCAATAGCTTTTGATGTAAGGGAAGCAGGCCGTGTAAAACGTATTGGCCACCCGGTACTTGGTGAGCTGGTAACCGACGAAAGCGGCGAGGCGGTACGTATTCCCGGCACCTTAAAATCTGTAAAAGCTATCGGCTGGTATATTGAAGAATACGGCGTGGCGCAAATATCCATGAACCTCACCAATATGAATATCACCCCCCTTCATATTGCATTTGACGAAGTATGCAAAAAGGCCACCGACAGGGGCGTGCGGGTAACCGGTTCTGAACTGGTGGGTATGGTTCCTTTAAAAGCATTACTGGATGCCGGGCGTTATTTTCTGAACAAGCAGGGCCGCAGCGAAGGTGTAAGCGAAGAGGAGCTGATTTTTATAGCTGTAAAATCCATGGGACTGGATGAGTTAGGTCCTTTTGATCCGCAGAAAAAAATAATTGAATACCAGCTCCGCAATACGGCTGATGAAAAGCTGGTGAATATGACCCTGAAAGCCTTTGCCAACGAAACTGCTGCTGATAGTGCCGCACCGGGAGGGGGCTCTATTTCAGCTTATGTAGGCGCTCTGGGTATTTCTTTAGGGGCTATGGTTGCCAACTTAAGTGCCGGTAAACGCGGCTGGGAAGAGCAAACCGCTTATTTTTCTGAATGGGCCAAAAACGGCCAGGAACTGAAAGACGCCTTAATTAAAGCGGTGGATGAAGATACACGTGCATTTAACCGCATTATGGATGCCTTTGCGATGCCTAAAACCACGGACGAAGAAAAGAAAGCCCGCACAGCAGCGATACAAAATGCTACCAAATACGCCTGCGAGGTGCCTTATAAGGTGATGGAGCTTTCTTACACCGGTTTGATAATGCTGGAACAAATGATTGAAAAAGGCAACCCTAACAGTATTACGGATGCCGGTGTGGGCGCTTTATGTGTTAAGGCGGCTGTGCAGGGAGCCTGCATGAATGTGCTGGTAAATGCCAAAGGACTGAAAGACCGTGAATGGGCGGATGAATTAACGGAACGGGCCCGCAAAATGCTGTCAAGAGCTTTTAGCAAAGTGGATGAGTTGGTGGCCAAGGTGGAAGCATCCGTTAAATAGTTTACTTTTTCA
>DASPJH010000001.1:0-4394 GCA_035628715.1 Bacteroidia bacterium | reverse complement strand
TTCTGGATTAAAATCAGCTATGATTAAGCCTTGATAGTAGTTGTTCAGTTGGTTTAACCCTTGAATTTTGAATAGTTCGTGATCAATTAAAAATTTTTGGGTTTCGCGAAATTCATCAATTTCATTTTTTTCCAAACTTCCAGAAATAGACTTTACAAAAAAATCTTTTACCCTTTTCCAGTTCTCGTAATATTCAAATATTTTCTCTAGCCCTTTTTCCAACGTCCTCAAAAACGTTTTCTCTTCCTCCAACACTACTTTCTGCACAAAATCGCTTTGCTGTTTAATCTCAGGGAAAGCGCCGCCAAACTCCTTCGCTAATACAGGCACTAACTGGTTAAAGAAAGGCTCCTTAATATTCAAAAAGCTATAACCGTAACGTACTGCCCTGCGCAGAATACGGCGGATAACGTACCCCGCACCGTTGTTGCTGGGCAATTGACCATCAGCAATACAAAAAGCTACAGCACGAATATGGTCAACGATTACGCGGGTGGCGATGTCGGTTTTTTCCGACCTCACCCCCGGCCCCTCTCCAAAGGAGAGGGGGGACGTATCCCCGCCGCCATATTTAATGCCACTTAGTTCCTCTACCCTTTTAATCAAAGGCATAAAAACCGTAGTATCGTAATTACTGCTCTTACCTTCAATGGCACGTACCAGGCGCTCGAAGCCCATCCCGGTGTCTACGTGTTTGTCGGGCAGCGGTTGCAGGCTACCATCGGCCAGCCTGTTAAACTCCATAAACACGTTGTTCCATATCTCTATCACCTGTGGGTCGTCGTTGTTCACCAGCGTTTTACCGTCCACTTTAGCCCGCTCGCTGTCGGGGCGCATATCGTAGTGTATCTCGCTGCACGGCCCGCACGGACCGGTATCGCCCATTTCCCAAAAATTATCTTTTTTGTTGCCGCGCAAAATGCGGTCTTCGGCAATCCACTCTTTCCAATAGTCGTAAGCATCCTGGTCAAAGGCCAGGTTTTCCTTTTCGTCGCCTTCAAACACGGTTACATACAGGCGGTCTTTCTCCAGCTTGTACACGGTGGTCAGCAGTTCCCATGCCCAGGCAATGGCATCTTTTTTAAAATAATCGCCAAAGCTCCAGTTGCCCAGCATTTCAAACATGGTGTGGTGGTAGGTATCGTGTCCCACATCTTCCAAGTCGTTATGCTTGCCGCTCACGCGCAGGCATTTCTGGGTATCGGCCACCCGCTTGTACGGCGCCTGCTGGTTGCCCAAAAAGTAGTCTTTAAACTGGTTCATCCCCGCGTTGGTAAACATTAACGTCGGGTCGTTTTTTACCACAATAGGCGCCGAAGGCACTATTTTATGGCCTTTGCTCTCAAAAAAATCTAAAAACTGCTGGCGTATCTGTTGAGCGTTCATCTAAAAAGGTTGACTAATTATGGGTTATCCCCTACTTTCGCGGGGTAAGGGCGCAAAAATAATCAGAATTTGCAGGATTTAACTCACCCTGAAGGACAAGTATGGTTGAAGTGCTTAACACTTCGCCTCTCTAATTGCAAATAGAGAGGGGCAACGTTCACAAACCCGGGCGATTTGCATTTAACGGGGGTGAGTTAAAAAACGGTAAAAACTGAACGATTGTTGAATTAAACTAAAACTGAAAGCTGATAACTGACGGCTGATAGCTGAACACAATGGCCAAAAAAACCAAATACTTTTTTGATCCGCATGAGCTGACGTATAAGATAGTGCGGTGGAGCTGGAGCCGTGCCGCTTTGCGGGTGTTCGGGTTTTTGTGTGCATCTGCGGTGTTCGGGGCACTGATCATGCTGATGTCGTACACCTATTTTAATTCTCCCAAAGAGGTTATTTTAAAGGAAGAGCTGGAAGAGGCCAAATTGCGAATGAGTCTTTATGAGCACAGCATTGATGAGCTTACAGCATCGTTAAACAAGCTGGAGCAGCGCGATGAAGAAATATACCGGGTAATTTTTGAGGCGGCCCCGCTGGCCGACAGCTCGGATAGTAAAGAGGATTACCTGGCTAAATACAAAGAACTGGAAGGATTTGATGAAGACCAGGATGCGCAGCGCATGGCACAGAAATTAGCTGTACTTTCAGGCAAAATGAAAATGCAGTATACCTCGTTTGAAGATATTATTGAGCGTGCCAAGCGCAAGCAGGACATGCTGGCCAGCATCCCCGCCATACAGCCGGTAAGCAATAAAAACCTAACCCGTGTGGCATCGGGGTTTGGATACCGCATCCACCCTATTTATAAAACCGCTAAAATGCACGCGGGGATGGATTTTGCGGCACCCAAAGGCACGCCGATTTATTCAACCGGCAATGGCACAGTTAAACACGCGGCTTATGATGAAGGCTACGGGTACCATGTAATTGTAGACCACGGCTACGGCTACGAAACCCTGTATGCCCACATGACCCAGATGAAGGTGCGGAAGGGGCAAGCCGTTACCCGCGGCCAGTTGCTGGGCACAGTAGGCTCTACCGGGCTTTCAACTGCGCCCCACCTGCATTACGAGGTGGTAAAAAACGGTAATAAAGTTAACCCCGTACACTTTTATTATAACGATCTTTCGCCCGAAGATTACGAGCGCATAAAACAACTGGCCGCGGCCAACAACCAATCGTTTGACTGATGCTGACAGAAGAAGAAAACCCCGACAAAATGTATTACTCCATCAGCGAGGTATCAGAAATGCTGGGGGTAAATGCTTCGCTCATCCGCTTTTGGGAGAAGGAGTTTGATGTGCTGCGCCCTAAAAAGAACAGCAAGGGAAACCGGCAGTTTACCAAAGAGGATGTGGCCAACCTGCGCCTGATATACCATTTGGTAAAAGAACAGGGCTATACCCTGCAGGGCGCCAATGAAAAACTGAAATTGGACAAAGGGCAGGGAGCCAAAAAGGTGGAGATTATTGACAGCCTGTATAAGGTGCGCAACCTGCTGGTAGATATTAAAGATATACTGGAGAAGGATGCGGAATAATATACCCCCGACCCCTGAAGGGGCCAATTAGGCAGACTACCATTGACTAAACCCGATGAAACATTAAAATAGCACCCTGGCAAAAGTCCCCTTTAGGGGATTTAGGGGTATAACACAAAGAAATGAAATTCATTATAGCTATACTTATTGCTGCCAGCAGCATTTTTTCACAGGGCCATTCTGAGAGTGAGGTTCAGCCGGAGGCGGTAATTCCTCCTGCTGATACTGCCATTACCGATACCACTATAAAATTCGTCACCATTATCGGCGTGGGCGATATGATGCTGGGCACCAACTACCCGGCAGGCCACCTGCCACCGGATGATGGCAAATACCTGCTGGACAGCGTGAAGGCCATACTGATGAACGCCGATGTTACCTTTGGCAACGCGGAAGGCACCTATGCCGGTACCAAAGGCAAGGTAAAAAAATGCGGCAACCCCAAGGTGTGTTATGCGTTCCGCTCTCCTGTTCATTATGCCGGTTATTTGAAAGATGCCGGGTTTGATATGGTAAGCATTGCCAACAACCACAGCGGAGATTTTGGCGATGAAGGCCGCGAAGTGACTATGGAGTCGCTAGGCGAATACGGATTGAAATACGCTGGCTTATTAAGCTGCCCTACCACTGTTTTTGAGAAAGACGGAATAAAATACGGACTGGCTGCATTTGCTCCCAATACCGGCACGGTAAACATAAGGGATATAGATAACGCCAAAAAGATTGTGGCCGGACTGGACAGTGTGGCGGATATAGTGATTGTTTCCTTCCATGGCGGTGGCGAGGGACGGGCCAACCAGCATGTTACCCGCAAAACCGAATTTTATGTGGGTGAAGACCGCGGCAACGTATACGAGTTTAGCCACGCCGTAATTGATGCGGGAGCCGATATTGTATTCGGCCACGGTCCGCACGTTACCCGTGCGCTGGAGCTTTATAACGACCGGCTGATATGTTACAGCCTGGGCAATTTTGCTACCTATTCGCGCTTTAGCCTTACCGCCGAAAGCGGCGTAGCGCCAATTGTAAAAGTATACACCGATACTGCCGGTAAGTTTATTAGTGGAGAGATATTTCCGATAAAACAGGAAGGCGAAGGCATCCCTATGCCCGACAGCTCTAAATGGGCATTGAAGCTTTTACAGGAACTGACAAAAGCTGATTTTCCCGAAACACCTATTGTTATTACGGATGACGGGAAGATTGAGAGGAAGTAACGCAGCCCCCGTCATTCCCGGCTTGGTCGGGAATCCATCGCCACTTAAACAACAGATTCCCGCCTGAAGCGGGAATGACCACAGGCTGCCGGTATCAGCACGCCGTGGACGGGTATTCTCTCACCGGACACTCAGAGCGTAAGTGGGATTTTAGGAGTAAACTATTCCAGCACCCTTCTTATTCCCAAATACCTCTT